>NZ_RZOS01000022.1:0-31871 GCF_004022605.1 Mesorhizobium sp. M4B.F.Ca.ET.089.01.1.1 | reverse complement strand
GATCGGCATCCATGGTCATTCACCCCAGGTCGAAGAAGCGTTCCAGCTCAACGTCCGGAACCTTGCGACGGAACTCGTTGTGCTGGCTTTCGCGGGTGGCCGTGAACGCCTCGACAAAGCGTGCGCCCAGCCAGTCCTTGGCGAAGGCGGAGCCGCGCAGCCGGTCGATTGCATCCGGCATCGAGCGGGCGAAGTCGCGGGCGGGTTGCTGCGCATAACCCGAGCCGATGGTTTCGGGATCTGGCTCGATCTCACCGATGACGCCGGCGACCCCGGCCGCGATGGTTGCGGCGGCCGAGAGGTAGGGATTGGAATCTGCGCCGGGCAGGCGATTTTCCACCCGCAGGGACCCCGCGTCATGACCGACGAGGCGAAAGCAGGTGGTACGGTTTTCGAAACCCCATGTCAGGCCAGGCGGCGCGAACGTGCCGGGGGCGAAACGCCGGTAGCTGTTCACCGTCGGCTGAAAAACTAGCGTCGCGTCACCGACATAGGCCTGCAGCCCGCCAAGGAAGTGGCGAAAAGTGCGGCTGACGCCGTTCTTCTCCTTCGCGTCCCAGAACAGGGACCTGCCTGTCTTGTCCTTCAGGCTGATGTGCAGGTGGATCGACTGGCTATCCGCCTTTTCGTTCCAGCGCGGCATGAAGGTGACCGACCGGCCCTGCCGCAGCGCCAGCGCGCGGATGAAGTTCTTCAGGAGAACCAGCTGGTCGGCCGGCTCCATGCCCTCGCCGGCGCCGATGCACGCCTCCATGAAACCCGCGCCGATTTCCTCGTGCATCTTGGCGAGGTCGATCTTCAGCGGCTCGCACATGGCGGCCACGGCCTCGTACCACTCGGTCTGGACGACCTGGTAAAGGATCAGGTCGTGGCTTGCATGCGCCGTCGCGGTCTTGAGATTGCGATAGCCCTTCGCCTTCGCGCTCTCCGGCGTCTCGTCGAACAGCGTGTATTCCAGTTCCATTCCGTATTTCGGCACCAGCCCCGCTTCGCCGGCACGGGCAAGAACGGATTTCAGGATCGCGCGGGGGCATATCTGTGATGAAGCACCGGTGTAGTTCGACAGCACCAGCAGGTCATGCCCGGCCTTCGACCACGGCAGGCGGCGGACGGAACCGGGATCGAGCTGCAAGGGGTCATCGTGGAAATCACCCTTATCGTCATTGACGCCAGGAATGATGAGCATCGCATCGGTCGGGTCCAGCGCCAGTTGCGCGGGGGCCATGCCCATGCCGTTCTTGGCAATGCCCTTGAGGCTGTTGGCCGAGACCATCTGCCCGCGCAGCAGCCCATTGGTGTCGGTCATCGCGACCGTGGCAAAGCGGCTGGCCGGGTCGGCCATATAATCGTCAAGCGTCATGTTGCACCTGATTGAGGGAATGGGCGCCGATAAGTCGTGCGAGTTCGGCGAGATCAGTCTCGGGCTGTGTCGAATAGGCCTTGAGGAATACCTTGAGGCCGTTGTTCAGATAGCGGGCGATCTCGGCGCGCGAGGGCGAGTGGTCCGGCATGTAGAGGGCCTGCGTGCGCGGCGCCGACAGGATCAGGCCCCATAGATCCTGCGCGGCGAGTTCGGCGTCGTCGAAAGCCAGCCGGCCGGCGCGTCGCTGGCCTTGCAGATAATCCATGATGCCGCGCAGCAGGCGGTCCGGCCCAACCTCCTGATAGGCGCGGCCGATCTCCGGAAAGCGTTGCACCTCGCCAATGATGAGCCTTGCCAGCGACAGGAGGTCCGGACGCAGCACGGTGTCGGCGTAGTCCCAGGAAAATTCCAGCAGGTCCGCCACCATGCCGCGATCGGAAGGATGTTCGAAGACCGCCAGCATCTGGTCGCGCTCGCCAAGCATCATGGCCGAGAACAGCGCTTCCTTGGACTGGAAGTACTGGTAAAGCGTTGGCTTCGACAGGTTCGCCTCGAGAGCGACGGCATCCATGTTGGCGCCGGAATAGCCCATTTCGGAAAAGACCTTCAGCGCGGCTTCCAGGATGCGCCGCTCGCGCTCGATCTTGTTTTGCTGTCGGCGGGACAAGGCGGTCATCGCGGCAGTTTCCTCAGGAAGTCCAGCAGGATGCGGCTGTAGGCTGCGGGCTGCTCGACATTGCAGACATGGCCGGCATCTAGGATGGTCTCGTAGCGGATGTCTGGCCGGGAGGCCTGGTCGAGTATTCGCCCGGCAACGCTGCGGATCTCCGATGGCGACGCCAGCCGGTCGTGGTCGCCCGTCATCATCAACACCGGCATGGTCAGGCGCGAGAAATCGAAACGCTCGGAGGGATTCGTGAAGCAGACGAGCGCGTCGCGATAGGTGGCGGACGGGATCGCCGCCATCGACCGGAAAAGCTGTTCCTTCACCGCGTCGGAGGCGTTCGGCCCCGCCAGCACTTTCACCACCGCAGGAGCGAAATCGGCCGGCGTCTGGCCGGCATCCAGCGGCACCTCGCGGCTGACACGGAAGGTCTCGCGCTCCTCGAGGCTTGCCTCCGACATGCCGGTGCAGCCACCCGAAAGGACCAGCCCCGCCAGCATCTCCGGGTGGCGCATGGCGAAGGAGGTGGCGATCCACGAGCCCAGGGAGAGGCCGACCAGCACCAGCCGATCGGCGCCAAGTTCTTCCTTCACGCGCAGGATGTCGTCGCAGTAGTCCTCTACGGTCGACTGCATTCGCCCGAGCGCGCTGCCGCCGTACCCGCGCAAGTCGAGTGCCGCCGCGCGCGTCACGCCGCCTGCGGCCGCGAGTTGCGGCAGCCAGTTGCCGCGCGAGCCGCCGATACCGTGCAGGAACAGGCAGAGCGGCCCGTCGCTGTCCGTCGTCGTTAGCGCGAGGCGAGGCTCGCCATCGATGACTATGTCCCGCGTGGCGGCAGAGGCGGGCAGGGGCCTTGGCTGCTCCGCCGCGTCGGTAGCCAGCGATGTCTCCGACAGGGCGGCGATGCCCGCTTCGAAGATCGCCTTCGTGCCCTCGCAAATCGCCTGCAACCGCGGCGAGGCGGCCTCGACCCGCGCGCTCCAGCGCAGGGTGCTGCCGCCATGATCGCCGGCGCCTACGGCAATGCGGCCGTCATAGGATTGCGCGCCGGCAATGCCTCCGAGATGTGTGTAGGCCAGCGTGCGGTCGCTGTCGCTCAGCCAGGTGAGTTGCTCGCGATAGACGGTACCCTCCCCATGGGCGGTAAAGGCGCGAACCAGCGTGCCGCGTGCGTCGCGCTCGGCGTGGATGGTGGCGATGGCCGGGTGCCATTGCCCGCAGAAGTCCGAAACGACGGACCACACCGCCTCCGGCGAGGCAGCTGAGACGCCGACGACCTCAACCGTTTCGCGCGCCATTGGCGTCTACCGGGCCGATCGCGCGGCGCCGTGCTCGCCGCGCCACAGCGACATGCGGGCGCCGCCTTCATCGCCAGGGGCGGAGTCGATCTCGTCCATCTCGTAGAGCGCCAGCACCGAGAGGTAGTCTTCCATGATCTCGGATGTGAAGGGCAGCATCAGCGCGCCGCAGCGGCTGTCTCGGTACATCCGCTCCAGCGGCAGCGATTTCAGCATCGACTGGCCGCCGCAGGTGCGGATGGCCATCGACGTCATCTCGGCCGCGCCTTCCATAACGTTGTATTGCGCGGCGTACATGCGCAGCACCTCGCCCTTGGTCGGAAAGCCTTTCGACTCGCCGAAAGCCTGCCACCACAGCGCGCGCATGTTCGCCAGCCGGGCGTACATCTTGCCCACCGCGATACGCTTGGTCGCATACATGCGCCGATCTATCGGTGGCTGGCCGGGCACCTTGCCCTTGAGATAGTCGACCATGAAGTCGAAGGCGCCCTGCGCGACACCCATATAGGTGGGCGAAAGGGTCACCATCATGTGAGGCCAGTTGGGCAGCGTCTTGCCGAAGATGCCCCGCGGCATCAAGAGGTCCAATTCGGTGACGAAGACGTCCTTCAGGATGAGGTCGCGGCTGTTGGTGCCGCGCATGCCGAGCGGATCCCAGTCGCCCTTGACGCTGAGGCCCGGCGCATCCTTGTGGACGACGAACAGCATGGTGTCCTCGTGGCGCGGCTCCCGTCCCTCGAACACCTCGGTGCAAACGATGGTGTAGTAGTCGCAATAGCCGGCCAGCGAGGCGAATTTCTTGAAGCCGTTGATCTTCCAGCCGCCGTCGACCTTGCGGCACTGCGTCTGGTTCGGCTTCGAGGTCCAGTTCTGGCCCCCCTCGGAGATCGGCTGCGAATAGATCGCCTTTTCGGCGATGGCGCGGCGGAACTGGCGCTCGCGCAGCGGCGCGAATGCCGCCTTCTCCTGGGGCGTCAGGTTCGGCATATCGAACATGAAGCGCGACCAAGCCATGGACGAGTTGTGCATGTTGAAGGTCAGTGCGGTGGCGCCGCAGTATTTGCCGATCTCGGCGCCGACCATGGCATACTCGAACATCGAGAAGCCCCAGCCACCGAATTCCTCCGGGATGCAGAGCCCGAGAAAGCCTTCAGCCGCCAAATCCTTGTAGTTCTCGACCGGGAAGGAGGCGTCATCGTCGATCCCCTTGGCGCGCGACGCGAATTTATCGCGGCCAAGCTCGTTGACCAGCCGCAGCTTGGCTTGCACCTGCGGGCGGATGCGGGAGAGGTCGTAGTAATCGGCAATGTCGCTCATGGTCTTCTCCGAGGGCGTCAGGACGCCAGTTCGCCTTGCAGGAGGCCGTCCTTGACGACGACGTTCCCGTCCAGAGTGATTGTGCAGTTGCGCATCGGCAGGTCGAAATGACCGAGCGTGTAGCGGCCGGCATATTGGTTGGCGCCTGTGGACCACAGGAACGATCCCGCCAGCGCGCGGAACTCCACAGCCTGCATGTCACGCTTGTCGTACATGGCGGCCGAGACCCAGCGGGCGCGCGGATGCATGCCCCAGCCGACATGGCTCATGCCGTAGGCGTTACGGTCGTTCCAGGCTTCCATGTATTCGCGGAAATGGATGGCATCGACGCCGTCGCCCTTGATGGCGGTGACGAAGTCGTCCTCGACGGTGAAGTCGATGCGGCTGGTGAGCGTCGTCTTGAACGTCAGGTTCATGTCGCCAACGTCCATGACGATCCGGCCGTTCACGCAGTTCTTTCCGGGAAAGGCGAGGCAGAGCCCGCCCGGCCAGTGTGCCACAGCGCCGGGCGTGGTGCCGAAGCCAGGCGTGCCGCCGCAGGGTGCGTTGCGCAAATCGATGACGAGATCGGTACCAGCAGGCGAGGTGACGCGCATCTCGCTCGCCTCGCGCAGCATCTGCACACCGAGCGCCACCTTCGGGCCGAGCTCGGCCGTCGGCTCGGTGCGCTCGAGGATTTCAGGATGTTCGTTCGTGACGACCAGGAGGCGGGTTCGTCCTGCCGCCTCGATCTCGGGCCATTCCGGGGCATGGATCAGCCCCTCGACCGTACAGTCGACGATCACCTCGCAGAGCTTCAGGGCCTCGATCACGGCGCGGTTGCCCTGGATCGCCCAGGACGTGCCGGTGGACTTCACCGGCACCGGCGCCGTTTGGCGCGGCGTCGGCATCTGGATCATGCAGAATTCGGCACCGAGATCGTGCAGGGCGAGTTCCGACAGGTGGACCAGCACCGGACGCGACTGCGTCTCAGACAGGATCGCCACCCTTGTCCCTTTGCCGATAGCATTTAGTACGAAGACGCGGCGGAAGCAGTCCAGCCACCGTCCTTCGATGCGCTCTTGCAGCATCGCTAAACTCCCATTGACGATCCGGCTTGTTTCGGATTTCTTTACTTGTCAGTTAAGTTTTCACGTTTGCATAAGCCTGTCAATGAAATTTTCGAAGATTCTTCTTTTTTCGAGAATAATGACGTGTCGCAGGAATCCGGGCTGATCACCGCGATCAGGCGGTGGGACGGGCCTCGCGGAAATCCGGACTGCATTGCCGACTGGTGGCCGGGTCGGTCTTCGATCCAGGGGCCTATGACTGAACCTGCGCTCGTCAATACCTGCCGGAGAGCAGTTCCCCGGCGCCGGGTGACGCGGCGAGCAGTCCAAGCCGTGACATCATCTGATAGCTGGTACAGACAGAGGCACTGACGACGGGAAGGCCCAGCGCCTTCTGGAGTTCGTCGATCACCGGCAAGGAAGGCATCTGCACGCAGGCGGACGCGACAAACGCGTCGATCCCCGTCGTGTCGACCCTCTTGTAGATGTCGAGCAGGTTGTTCGGATCGTGCCTGCCGACTTCGAGGTTGTCGGGAATTTCGAGGGCGACGAAGTCCTTCACCGCTATTCCCTCATGCTCAATGTAGTCGACCACCAGCTGGGTAAGCGGCTTCATGTAAGGGCATATCACCGAGATCTTCTTCGCCCCAAGCACCTTGAGGCCATCGACGAGCGCACCTGCACTCGTGACAACTGGAGCAGGAGCGCCGTTCTCCGCTGTGCGCATATGCAGCCGCGCTTCCGAGGTGCGGTGATAACCCTTGCCCATGCTCATGATCGCGACCAGACAGGCATAGCCGAGGACGTCGACGCGCGCGTCGGAAAGCTCGATCGCGCAGCGGTCGCTGTCACGATCCATGGCCTCGAGCTCTTCCTTGACCACCTTCTTCATCCGCATCCGGCTGGAATGGAAAGTGAAACGTTCAGGCAGGAATATTTCCCTCGTGCGGAAAATTGCCGGGATTTCCGTCTCCATTGTGGTGTTGGAGGAAGGCACGATCTGCCCGATGCGAAAAGTGCTCGCCATGCTGGATCCGCTCCGTCTGACTGCTGTAACTGGTAGGCTTCGGCTTATGCCGAATGGGCACCTGGCTGTGCCGGTTCGATCAAGCCGGCGTCATCGCTGTCGAAGGTCTGCGCCCTTTCGGTCAGGCAAATCGGTTCCAGCCTGCGGCGGTTTACCCGCAGGTCGAAAACGTCGAACCGGTTGTAGTGGCCGACTATGTCATGCATCTGCTTCGGCTGGATGCAGCGTCCGAGATCAATCTCGGCGTAAACGATTCCTTCTTCGTCGATCAGCGGCTCGCCAACCACGCGCCCGTCCGGGCCGATCACCCCAGAGAAGGCGCTGGACTTGCGCTGCAGGCGCGCCCTTGCATCCGGAACGACACCTTCCATTGCGGCTATGATTTCTTCCGAGACGGTCGAACAGGAAACGATCGTAAAGACCTTGCCTTCGAACGAGTGGGCCATGGCGCGCAGCTTTATGGCCTCCGCCATGTCGTAGTCGGGCGGCGCAACAGGCAGCGAAATGTAGCTGACGACGTGAACCAGTTCGCCTTGGGCGAGAAGGGTGTAGCGCGCAAGGGTGTTCGTGTTCTCGCCGCAAGCAAGCGCGCCGAGTGGCCCGATTGCAGTATCGTGGACTTTCAGGCCGGCTCCATCGCCAGGCGCCCAGGTCAACTTTTCGGCCCAGGTCGGCATCAATTTGCGGTGCTTGCCAAGCAGCGTTCCATCCGGGCCGATGGTCAACAGGGTGTTGTAGAGAGTTCCAATCGAACTCGTGCTGCGCTCGTTGATGCCGATCACGACGTGGATGCCGGCTTCGCGTGCCGCACTGCGCAGGATTTCGACTTCCGGACCGGGCTCGGCAATGGCGGCGCGCGCCAGTTTGTCGAACCAGGCTCCGCCGGTCACCGGATCGGTGATCCAGCTCCAATACGGATAGGCCGGGATGAACACCTCCGGGAAGGCGATGAGATCCGCGCCATTGGTCCTTGCCTCGCGGATCAGGGAGACGGTCTTCTCGATCGTCGCCGGCGTATCGAGAAAAACGGGTGCGGCTTGCACCGCCGCGGCAACGAACTTTGGAAGCTTCAGCATGGCAACTCTCCTGCTCTCGAGCCACCAGGCGGGCTGTCTTGGACGCCAGAGACCTTCTGATCGCTCAGATCCGGAACCAACCGCACGACGGCTGTCTTGAACGGCGTGGGCACGTGTCTACTCCGGCGTTGCGTTCACGACTGGATGCCGCAGCGTGCCGATCCCTTCAACGCATGCCACGACCACGTCGCCCGGCCACATCCATTCCTGCGGATCGCGCCCGGCGCCGACACCTTCCGGCGTGCCGCTGGCGATGATGTCGCCGGGCTCCAGCGTGATCGCCGACGAAATGTCGGCGATCAGGTGGTCGACCTTGAACAGCATGTGGCGGGTGTTGGACCGCTGTTTCTCGACCCCGTTGAGCGTCAGCGACAGGTCGAGCACCTGCGGGTCGGGAATCTCGTCGGCCGTCACGATGCACGGCCCGAACGGCGCGTACGTGTCCTGACCCTTGGAGAAGATCCATTGACCGGCGCGCCGGTTGTCGCGCGCCGAAACGTCGATCATCACCGAATAGCCGAAGACGTGGTCTAGTGCGTCCTCCTTGCGCACGCGGCGGGCGGTGGTGCCGATGATAACGGCAAGTTCCACCTCCCAATCGAGCTGCTGCGTCATCTTCTTGTTGTGCTCGATGCCGTCCCCAGGCCCGATCACCGTGGTCGGCGGCTTCGAGAAGACGACCGGCTGCTTCGGCAGGTCTTTTGACGTGTCGAGCGACTTCGCACTTTCCGCGACATGCTCGACATAGTTCAGGCCGATGCCGAAGATATTCTTGCGCGGTCGGGGAATGGGCGCCAGCAGCCTTACATTGTCCACCGCAGTGGCGGTTCCGGGCGGGAAGCGTCCGGCTGCCCTGCCGAGGCAGTCGCGAAGCGTCTCCAGTCCGCCGCGCCCGGCATCGATCAGGCCGAGCATGGTATCGGGCAGGGTCGTGCCTTGCGCCGTGGCGAGCGCCTCCACATCCACCACCAAATTGTCGACGAGGACGCCGAGCCTTGCCGCCGCCTCGACCGAGGCGCGATAGGTCACAAGTTTCATGATCTTTCCTTCAGAGGAGCGGCTGCAGGCCGCCATTGTCGCCGAATGCCTGCTCGCGGTAGAGCCCGAGCGCCCGCATCACCGGCAGGTCGGACAGGCAGAATAGGCAGGCGTCCTCGCGATCCGAGCCGTTGGCATGCTCGTGCCACGCCCAGGACGGCACGCAGAAGATGTCGTGCTCCTGCCAATCGTAGCGGCGGCCGTCGATAATCGAATGACCGCCGCCCTTCGCCACATGGTAGAGGCCGCTGCCCGTGTGCCGGTGCGCTTTTGTGTGCTCGCCGGGACGCAGCATCTGCATCGATGCGCCGAGCGTCTGCATGACCGGGCCGTTCGTCACCGGGTTCACATACTCCATCAGCACGCCGTCGAAGGGCGAGCCATCGGTGCAGCCCGCGTATCTCGTCAGTGCGTCGTAGGTTGGTGCCCATTCGTATTTGAACATCGGGCTGTAGCCCTTGGTCCAGTTCTCGCCCATCGGCCTAAGCCCGGCGTTCCCCCAGGTCTTGGTCATGTCGTCGACCGCGTAGCCGACCGCCTGGCTGAGATCCGGGTGAACCTCGTAGAAATTGGCTTCCATGGCGTTGACGAAGGGGATGTCCAGGCCGTCCTGCCAGATGCAGGGCGAGCCGGTCGCCTCCACGCCATGCTCGTGCCAGGTGTCGTTCGGCGTCAGCACGAAATCGTTCGCGCCGAGCGTCATCTTGTGCCCGTCCACCACCGTATAGGCGCCCGAGCCCTCGATGATGAAGCGGATCGCCGAGGCCGAGTGGCGATGCGCCGAGGCAACCTCGCCGGGGTTCATCACCTGGAGCCCGCCATAGATCCAGCCGACCGCGGCGGCCACGTCGGTGCGCCCCGGATTGTTCAGATAAACCACCCGCCGTCCGGCCTTTTCCGGTGTGACGAGTTCAACCGAGCGAAGGACATGCGTACGCAGGTCGCGATAGCGCCAGACCACCGGCACCGACTGCGACTTCGGTTCCCAAGGCTCGATCTTGTTGGCGACGGTCCACAGCGCGCCTGCCTTATGGCGCGCCAGTTCGTCGTAATAGGCAAGCAATTCCGGCGTGTCCTCGACGTTCGCCCGGCCGACGACATCCTCGCGATGGTTTTCGCGCTCCTGTGCCATGGCATCCTCCTGCTTGTAGCCCGTTAAGTCTAGCATGGCCTCAAGGATTTTCGATTGCAACAGAAATTTTCGAAAATAAATGAAATTGCCGACGAGCTCCTCTATGAGGTAAGGCTGTACGGGCGAGGAAATGTGAATGACGCTTGCCCAAAAAGCCTACGATGCCCTGCGCCACGACATCATACGCGGCGAACTTCCGCCTGGCCGACCGTTGCGTCTTGCCGACTTGGGCGAGCGCTATGGCATGGGCTTCTCGCCGCTGCGCGAGGCACTGAACCGCCTGCAGGCCGAACGGCTGGTGACGGCCGAATCGCTGCGCGGCTTCCGCGTGGCGCCGCTGTCGCTCGACGAGCTCCACGACGCCACGTCACTGCGTATCGTCATCGAGACGGAAGCGCTCAAGGCATCAATCAAGAATGGCGACGACGCCTGGGCGTCGGGCATCGTGTCCTCGCTCTACGCCTTGAACGTGCAGGCGGCGCGAACGGGCCCCGAAGCCGATATCTGGACTTTCGAAAAGCGGCACCACGCGTTCCACCGCGCCTTGCTGGCGGGTTGCAATTCGCCATGGACGCTGGAATTCTTCGAACGGCTCTATGCAGCGACCGAGCGCTACCGCATTCCCGTTCTGCTGGCCTCTGCCCGACCGGTCGGTCGCGATGTCCAGGCCGAGCATGGCGCGCTTGCGGAAGCGACCCTCGACAGGGATGCGGACAAGGCCTCCGTGCTGCTCGAACAGCACTATCTGCGGACGGTCGAGGACCTGGCGGAAGTCATCAGCTCCAGCAAGGGCGTGCCTCTGCCGGTCAGGCAGACCGTCTGATTGGGCACTTCGATTTTTGCCTAAGGAGATGGTGGAGAGACTTGTGGGGTTGTGTTCTCTTCCTGATACTTGGGTTCGCCAGGCCATACGAGAAAATACGAAGGAAAAGGGTTGACTATCCACCCGCTAACCTATTGATTTTCTGTAGAAAATGATGACTCTCCTGCCCTACCAACTATGACGTAGCGCAAGGCCATTAATTTCGAAAGGCTCTCCGACGGTTGGTGCGGTGATCGGCGGCAACGGCGTGCGAAAGGGCGGCCTGACCCATCCAGTATACTCGCCAGGGCTAACGACGGCTTCGCGTCCAATTTCGGCCTAACAGGCAAAGTTCGTCGTTGTCCTGAAGCGGACTCCATCAAGCTGAGGGTCGTGATTGCGACTCTCCCCGATCCGTATCCAAACCCATGGAAGGGACGAGACGCGACCATGAGCGGGAACGGCTCAGCCCATACCAAGACGCAATAATTTAGGTTACCTTTCCGGGGCTGAGCTATCGCGACCTATGGTCGGGTCGCATCACTTGGGAGACCGTCGTCCAATCTCAAAGCCGCATCATGCGTCGATCGCTATTTCAGAAGTATTTCTTCGTCTTGTTTGCCGCGGCCATTTTTCCGATCGCTGCCGGTGGCATCAGCAACACGTGGTTCAGCTATGTCGACCAGCATGCGATCCTCAGTGCCCTGCTGCAGTCCGAGGCAACATCGGCGGCCGACAAAATTGAGAGCTTTCTTGACGGCATCCAGCTTCCGCTAGGCTCGACGATCCCCCCGGAAGGATCGAATATGGCCAGCGTGAAACAGCTTCGGCTTCTTGCCGTACGAGCGATGCACGAGGTCCCGGGAATCCTCAGCATCAGTATTGTCGATGGTACTGGCGCGGAGCGGCTGCACATCTCTCGCATTGGCAAAAACAGGACAGAAAGCGGGGCGGATCGCTCAGGCGATCCCGCTGTCGTGGGCCTCAGGACGGCGAAGGTGTGGTACGGTCCAGTCATTTATCGCCCGGGGTCCGAACCCTCCCTAACCATGGCGATGGCCAGCTACGACAATTTAGCCGTCGCCAACTCGGTCATCGCCGAAATCAGTCTGAAGCCGATCTGGCTCATCGTTTCCGAAATCCGCGTGGGCCGCAGCGGCCAGGGATTTGTCATCGACCAGGCCGGCCGCCTCATCGCTCACCCCGCGATCAGCAAAGTGATGGAGGGCGCGGACGAGAAAGCAGCGCTGGCCCTGCGCGAATTGCGGGATGCGAGCGCTGCCGCAGGCGGCACTGCGATTGCAAGCCGCAACGCCGAGAATGAACGCGTTGTGATTGCTGGCGCGCCGGTTACCGCGGCCGGCTGGACGGTAATTGTCGAGCAGTCGCAGGCAGAGGCTTTTGCGCCTCTATACGCTTCATTGTGGCGGACGGGCGGGTTGTTGTTCCTCGCCACAGTCCTTGCGGCGGTGCTCGCATACTGGCTTGCCAGACGGATGAGCGGGCCTATCCTCCTGTTGGAGGAGGGCGCTCTCAAGATCGGTGCTGGACAGTTCGATCACCGGCTCACCATCTCCACTGGAGACGAACTTGAACGGTTGGCTGCTCGGTTCAACCAAATGGCGCAGGAACTTGCCACATCGCGGGACCGCGCGGAACGACTGACGCGGTTGAAGCGCTTCCTTGCACCACAGGTTGCGGAACTCGTAGAGAAGGCCGGTGACGAGCGAATGCTCGCTGGACAGCGCGCAGAAGTAGTCGCTGTTTTTAGCGACTTGCGTGGCTTTACTGCATTTTCATCGCACGCTGAGCCTGAGAACCTCATGCAGGTCCTGCGCGAGTACTATGAGGCGCTCGGCGCGATAATCACCAAGTATGAAGCAACGCTGACCAGTTTTTCGGCGGATGGATTGATGATCCTCGTCAACGCCCCGGTTCCATGTGAAGAGCCGGCGCTTCATGCCGTAAAAATGGCTGTCGACATGCAGGATTCCACACAAGAGCTCATATCTGATTGGCGGCAGCGTGGTTATGAGATTGGCTTCGGCATGGGTCTCGCTATGGGGTGGGCAACGGTGGGTCGGATTGGCTATGAGGCCCGCGCTGACTACACCGCAATTGGCAATGTCGTGAACTTGGCGTCGAGGCTGTGTTCGTCCGCTGAAGATCGACAAATCCTTATCGATTATTCCGTGGCGCGCCATTTGCCTGGTAACATGCCGATCGTTGACCTCGGCACGCGCCAGTTCAAAGGCCTCGAAGGGCACGTTCGCGTCTACAATGTTGAGACGCAAGGAAGCGAACGACCGAAATTAGATTCTGCTGAGAACGACGCCAGGCAAAAGGGCTAGGCTCCTCTGCATCGACGTCCGCA
This sequence comes from Mesorhizobium sp. M4B.F.Ca.ET.089.01.1.1, assembly GCF_004022605.1. Classification (NCBI taxonomy): domain Bacteria; kingdom Pseudomonadati; phylum Pseudomonadota; class Alphaproteobacteria; order Hyphomicrobiales; family Phyllobacteriaceae; genus Mesorhizobium; species Mesorhizobium sp. M4B.F.Ca.ET.089.01.1.1. The sequence goes on along the minus strand of NZ_RZOS01000022.1, from coordinate 18,731 downwards.
ATCGCCGCCGATCCTCGGCCTCGCCGCGAGCCACTTTGCTCAATGAGATCAATTGGGTTAGTCTCGCAATATGCGCCATCGCTGATAAACCATTTCGCTGAGGGGGCGAAAGTTCATGGAGATGCAGCAGGTCCGCTATTTTTTGGCCCTGTCCAATACGTTGAATTTCACCAGAGCGGCCGAAGAGTGCAACGTCACGCAGCCGGCGCTTACGCGCGCCATCAAGACGCTTGAAGAGGAACTGGGCGGAGAGCTGCTTCGGCGCGAGCGCCAGCATTCGCACCTCACCGAACTTGGGCGCCGCATGCTGCCGCTGCTGCAGCAGTGTTATGATGCCGCCACTTTCGCCAAATCGCTTGCCAAGGCAGTGCAAAGCAGCGACGTCGCGCCGCTCAATGTCACGATCTCGAACAGCGTCAATATCGCGCTGCTGGTGTCGCCGTTTACGGAGCTTTTCCGGGCCTATCCCGGCGTTCACCTCAAGATCAACCGTGGTTCGCCGGCTGCCGTCATCGACGCCCTGAAAAGTGGTGATGCCGAACTGGCGATTGCCGGGCCGCTGGGACAGGTCTGGGATCGCCTGGACGTGTGGCCGCTGTTTCAGGAGGAGATTGAGCTCGCCGTAAATTCCGATCATCCGCTTGCCCGGCGCAATGAGGCCGATATCTCGCTGGCCCAGCTTGCGGCAGAGCCTGTGCTCAGCCGGATCGATTGGGAGACGAGCGAGGAACTGTCGCGCTGCCTTTCCGCAAAAGGCTACTCGCCTCGAACCGCGCATGAAGTAGAAACCGACCAGGACCTACTCGCGCTGCTCGAGGCCAATGCCGGGGTCGGCTTTGTCTCGCTTACGGCGCCGCGATCCTCGAACACCCGGCGGCTCAAGCTTCGCGATCTGGACGTCGCGGATCGTTTCCGTTTATGCGGTTGCCGGCAGGCAGCGCTCGCCTGTCGCGACAACGCTGCTCAACCTGCTGAGGTCAGCAGATTGGTCGACATTCGGCGTCAGCGAGCCCGCCTGAGCGCCGCGATCATCTCGTCAATGTCCATGCGCCGGCGGTAGTCCGGATCGACGAAGCGATCCGCGATGATGCCGTTCGTTCCGACGATGAAGGTGGCTGGGATCGGCAGAAACCAGCTGCTGTTGCCCTGGTAGTTTGGGAGATCGAGCCCCAGGCCCATCAGCCGCTCCATCTCTGCACCGACCCAGATCGCAAGGTTGAGGGACAATGCGTAGCCGTTGTCCATGTCGACCAGAAACGGGAACTGCGCGCCAACCGCGGCCTTCATGGCTTTGGCAAATTTGCGCCGCTCGGGCATTATCACGACCACCTGTCCACCAAGCTCAGCAATCTCGCGCTGCACCTCGACGATGCCGATGGCGTTCAAGCGGCAGTAGGGGCACCAGTGCCCACGCTGAAAGGTGATGACGGCTGGGCCCCTGGCGAGGATTTCCGACAGGCTGACGAGCTTGCCATCGTCATCAGGCAACAGGAAACCGGGCATTGCTTCGCCCGGAGCCGGCGCCATGGTCCCGGCCCCTTGTTTCTCAAGGCGATCCACCAGTCGCTCTACAGCGTCCGCGAATTCCGAGTTCAGACGGCGAACCGCCGCGGCAACCACCGCCAGCCGTTCGTTGAGAGGCGCATCAAGTTCGATGGCTGCCTGGACGGACTGCTCGAATGTCATTGCCTGGTCGTCGGCGGTCATGTCTGCACTTTCACGCGTCCCGCACAGCCTACCACCGGAGCCCCTCGGCCATTGCCATGTTTTTCCTGCATGGTTTCGATGCCCCCCGTGCATCGTCGCATGCCAGGTTCCTGTTCCATTCGCCTCCCAACCAGATACCCCCCGACGATCCGATCCGCCGGCACACTTTGGGCGACATGCATCAGTGAAGCTTGATCCGCGGTCTTGCCCGCCTGACGATCATCTCGCCTATCGCAGCCAGCATGGTCTTCGCCAGTCCGTGCACCGCCTTGAGATGCATCTTGTATAGCGAGCGATAGACAAGCCTTGCAACGAGACCTTCGATCTTCAGCCCTCCGATCAGGCTGCCAAACGCGCCGTAGTCGGCCAGCGAGACCACGGAACCATAGTCGCGGTAGCGATACGCCGGCGCGGCACGCCCTGCGAGACGAGTTGCGATCACCTTCACCATGTGATCTGCCTGCTGATGGGCCGTCTGGGCTCGCGGCGGCAAGGCGTTGTCTTCGCCCGGCAGCATGCAGTTCGCACAGTCGCCGATCGCGAATACATGCTCGTCTCCAACCGCCCGCAGGGTTTCGTCGACGACCAGCCGGTTGATGCGGTCGGTTTCGAGGCCATCGAGATCCCTCAGGAAATCCGGCGCCTTGATGCCGGCCGCCCATACCACCAATTCGGCCGGCACAAACAGCTTTTCGCCTAGCCGGATACCGTCTTCGGTCACTTCGGTGACCTTGATGCCGCAACGCATCTGCACGCCAAGTTTGATCAGCAAGCGTGCCGTCGCGCGCGCCATAGGCTCAGGCAGCGCCGGGAGAATCCTCGACCCGGCTTCGACGATGGTGATGCGGATCAGCCTTTCGAAGTCGATGTTGTCGAGATTGTGCGATGCAATTTCACGCATCGACTTGTGCAGCTCCGCGGCCAGTTCAACGCCGGTTGCGCCGGCGCCGACGATGACGCAATGGAGCTGACCGGGCGACAGCTGCTCGTATTGCGCGTTGGCACGAAGGCATGCATCTATCATGCGCCTGTTGAATCGGGCGGCCTGCTCCGCGGTGTCGAGCGAAATGGCGTGGCGCGCGGCGCCCGGCGTGCCGAAATCGTTGCTGACGCTGCCGACTGCCATGACCAGCGTGTCGTAGCCAAGAACGCGTGGCGGTATGACCTGCCGGCCGTCATCGTCGAAGCTGGGCGCAACAAAGACCTGGCGCTTTGTACGGTCAACGCCGACGACCTCGCCGATGCGGTACCGATAGCCGTGTCGGCTGGCATGGGCGATGTATTCGACGGCGTCGTGCGACGCGCTCAAGGCGCCGGACGCCACCTCATGCAATAGCGGTTTCCAGATATGGGTGCGGTTTCGATCGACAAGCGTGACCGAAAGCCGCCGGTTGCCGAACTTGCGGCCGAGGCGCGTCGCCAGTTCCAGGCCGCCGGCGCCGCCGCCGACAATGACCACGCGGTGCAGTGACTTGTCCGCGTGCGAGGGAGTCTCCGGGATGGTGCGGAACAGCGCCGCATTGTTGGCCAGAACGGCTTCAGGAATGAGCCGCATACCTGGAGTGATGATCTGCATCGGTGGTCTCCATCCCTTCTTTGGCGCGGCGCATCACTCTTGGGATTCGTGGATCACGATGCCCTGAAGCATGTCGACCTCGCACTCCCAGGGCTTGTCCGCGAGGACGCGCTGCCCATGTCCGTATCCCGCCTGCCAGCGGGTGCGGATGCCCGAGCGGGTGAAGTCGATGTCCTTGGTGTGGTCCTCGCCGTCGAGGCGCGGCGAAAGCAGCCGGACGAGATGCATGACCGACGGACAGCCGTAAGACGCGAGTTCCTTGAACATCGGATCCTCGCGACGCTCCTCGGGCACGAGCTTTCCCATTTCGCGCACGACGTGGCGCAAACGATGCAGTTGCTCCTGGCGGGCGACATGGCTCTTGCCGCGGCTGGCGTATTGAAGATCCTTCTGCCGCCCCATGACCTGCCAGATCGATTTCGGCTCGGTCGCGCGGGGCTGCCACATATTGACGGCAAAGATCAGCGCGTCGCGCCGCGGACGCTCGTCCAGCACGACCTCGATCGGCGTGTTCGAATAGATGCCGCCGTCCCAGTAAGGCTCGCCGTCGATGCAGACCGCCGGAAACGCTGGCGGTAGAGCGCCCGACGCCATGATATGCGCCGGCGACAGGATCATCTCGCGCGTGTCGAAGTATTTGAGCTCGCTGGTGTTGACGTTGACCGCGCCGACCGTCAGTCGCGTGTGGCGACCGTTGAGGTAGTCGAAGTCGATCAGATTGTTCAGCGTCCTTTTGAGCGGATCTGTCGTGTAGTAGGACGCGTTCTCGACACCGACCTCGCGGTTCACTCCAAACATCGCGCTTGGGTTCGGTTCGAAAAAGCCAGGGATGCCGCGCATCACCGTGCCCATGTTGGCGAAGATGTTGCTCGGAATCATCATCCGGAAAAACTCGTCGAGCGGACTGCTCCGGCTGACGCCGTCCCAGAACTCCTGAAGTCTGGGCAGACGATCGCCGGGCTCGTTTCCTGCAATCAGCGCGGCGTTGATGGCGCCGATGGAGGTGCCTATGACCCAATCCGGTTCGATGCCGCCTTCGACCAGCGCCTGGTAGACACCGGCCTGATAGGCACCGAGAGCGCCACCGCCTTGAAGGACAAGGACTGTCTGACGCCTGACTTCGGCCTGGTGGCTGACCGCCGGTTCTGCTTCCGGGACAGACAGGTTTCGCGTGATCTTGTTCATGGCCTTCGGTCCTCGTGCAGGTCTAGTGAGCGGTCCAACCGCCTTCGATCGGCATCACGGCACCGGTGATCGACGCCGCCTCGTCCGACGCCAGGAACAGGCAGAGCGCGGCAACCTGCTCGACGGTGACGAACTGCTTGGTCGGTTGCGCCGCCAGCAACACATCCTTGATCACCTGCTGCTCGGTGATGCCGCGGGCTCGCGCCGTGTCCGGGATCTGCTTCTCAACCAGCGGCGTGAGCACGTAGCCGGGGCAGACGGCATTGACGGTGATGCCCTGTTCGGCGACTTCCAGCGCGACGGTCTTGGTCAAGCCGGCGACCCCGTGCTTGGCTGCGACATAGGCGGACTTATAGGGCGATGCGACGAGTGCGTGCGCTGAAGCCACGTTGATGATGCGACCCCATTTGCGTGCCTTCATCGCCTGCAACGCGCGCCGGATCGTATAGAACGAAGACATAAGATCGATCGCGACGACCGCCTCCCATTTCTCGATCGGGAAGTCATCGATCGGCGCGACATGCTGAATGCCGGCGTTGTTGACCAGTATGTCGACTGCGCCGAATTCATCGATGGCCTTGTCCATCATCGCCGTGATCGCAACGCCCTTGCTCATGTCGGCATTGTCGTAGCGGACGGTGACCCCATGATCGCCGGCGAGCTTCGCCCGCAGGCGTTCGATTTCGACGGCATCGCCAAAACCATTCAGGACGATGTTGCAGCCCTTGGCGGCGAAGGCTTCGGCTATGCCTTGCCCGATGCCGCTGGTCGAACCGGTGATGAGCGCTGTCTTGCCACTGAGCATCGTTGTTTCCCTGTGTCTGGAACCGCAGGCAAATGGGCCGGCGGCTGCTGGCGCCGAGCTGCAGCGCTCGGCTCTGGATCTGCGGACCAGTATGGCGAGCCGCCTGAAACCGCGGAAATGCCGTTCAGACATGGATTCGATAGCCGACAGTCTGACCGGCGCGCCTCGCAGTGCAGGTCCGCAGGCCGGGTTGTTTGACGTTACGGCAACTAGTAATATTGCTCGGCAACGCCGGGGCATCCGGAACCGCCCCCGAGGGGAAGCGTGCAGTGGAGATCAGCCAGGTCCGATACTTCTTGGCCGTCGCCAAGGAGCTGAATTTCACCAGGGCGGCCGAGCAGTGCAATGTCACGCAGCCCGCGCTGTCGCGTGCAATCAAGCTTCTCGAGGATGAATTCGGCGGGCCGCTTTTCCACCGTGAGCGCCGCTTCACTCACCTCACCGAGCTCGGCCGCATGGTCGAGACCTATCTTGAGGGCGTCTTCGAGAACTCTCGCCAGGCAAAGCAGATTGCCGAACAATATGTGACCCTGAAGAAGATGCCGCTCAAGGTTGGCATCATGAGCACGATCGCTCCGGACGAGATCATCGAGCTCATCGCGGGCGTTCGCGCGCACCACCCCGGCGTCGAGTTGCATCTTTGCGATGCGGACGCCGTGAGCCTCAGGAGAAGGCTGCTCGAGGGTGAACTCGAGGCCGCCATCTACGCGTTGCCTTCAGACGTCCCCGACGAGGAAGTGCACTCCCTGCCGCTGTTCCAAGAGCAGATGGTGATGGCCGTTCACCTGGCCCATCGCCTTGCCAACCAGCGCGTTGTGCGGGTGAAGGACATGAGCAACGAAAGCTACATCCACCGCAACAATTGCGAGTTCGCGGGCTACGCGGACGCCATCCTTGCGGAGCAGGGCGTCACCGTCAGTCCGGTTTACTGGAGCGATCGAGACGACTGGACATTGGCGATGATCGCTGCCGGGCTTGGGTTCGGCTTCATGCCCGAGCATACCGCCAAGCATCCTGGCGTGGTGCCCTTGCCGATCACCGAACCGGAATTCTGGCGGGAGGTCAATCTCGTCACGGTGCGCGGCCGCAGGCATTCGCCCGCGGTCGGCGCATTGGTGCGCGAGGCCACGCAGAAGAAGTGGTTCGGCGAGCGGGTGAAAGCGTTGTCCGCCGCCGAGTAGGGGCCGCCGGCTCCGGCCAGCGCGCTTCACATGCCCAGCCACTGGATATCGGCGCTCAGTTCTTTTTGACGGTCGAGGTCACGGACTGGATCACCTCGGTCGCCATCTTGAACTGCGCCTGCCGGTCGGTGATGCCGTGGCGCTTTGCAATCCAGTCGAAGTCGCTGTAGGCAGCGTAAACTTGCCCGTCGGGCGTCTGGTAGACCAGCACGCGCACCGGCCAGTCCAGGCCGGCCTCGGGATTTGAGGTGATGAACGTCGTGCCGAGGGCCGGATTGCCGAACATGACGAGCCGGGAAGGCCTGACATCGTTGCCGGCATTGTTGCCAAGCCGTGCCTGGTCGATGACGCCGAAGAACTTGATGCCTTTCTTGAGCACGTCCTTCTTGATGCGGGCGACGGTCTCGGCGACGGAATAGTCGCTCTTTACGGTGACGACGCCGTCCGATGCGGCTGCCGGGAGGGCAACGGCGATCAGCAGAGCGGCGCCTGCGAGCAGGGTTTTCAGGTGGTTGATCATGTCAGTCTCCTTGGTTGAATAACAGTTTTTCAGGTTGATGCTCAGGCCTTCGGTGTTTGCAGCACACGCGCGATCGCAATCGCGCTGGCGAGAACGGCGACAAGCACGGCTACGCAGGCGGTCCACCCAATGCGGTCGTAGACTTGTCCGATGACGAAGCTGCCGGCGAGGCCGCCGCCGTAGTAGGACGCGAGATAGATGCCGCTCGCGGCGGCGCGATCGCGCGACGCGGTGCGGCTGACATGTCCGGTTGCTATCGCCTGCGCAAGGAAGGTGCCGATAGCAACCAGCGCCATTCCGGCGAGGACGACGGGAAGGCTCGGAGCGAGCAGCAGAAGCAAACCGGCGATCGCCAGCCCGAGCGTCAGTCCGACCCCCGCCCTCGGCCCGAGACGCGAGGCCACGCGCCCGGCGAGTGGAGTGGTCAACATTGAGGGCAGGAAGACGAAGTAGACCACGCCGAGGGCCATCGGGGTCAAAGACAGGGGCACTGCTACGAGCTGGAAGTTCACGTAGGTGAACGTGCCGATAAAGACGAAGAGGATCAGGAAGCCGATCGCGAAACAGGCGCGCAGCTCGACGTTTTGCAATGGTGCTTTCCAGTCCCCGCGGACAGTCCCGCCAGTCCCGTCCCCACGCATCATGGCCGAGGTCTTCTGCAGCGTGAACCAGACAAGAGCGGCGCCGAACAGATTGAGGGCGGCGAAAGTCAGGAAGTTTGAAGAGATGCCGAATGTGTCGGCCACGGCAGCCGACATGAGCCGGCCGAAGAAGTTGCTGGCGACATTGCCGGTCACATAGGCCGCGAGCGCGCTGGTCGTCTGTCGGGCGGAAAAATGCTCTGCCAGGTAAGCCATCGTCAACGTAAAGGCGGTCGACATGCAGAGGCCTTGCGCTATGCGCAGCAAGGCAAAAACGACGATGCTGTCGGTCTGCGAAAGCAGCGTTGTCGGTATCGCCAGGATGACCAGGCTGATCCAGATGCCGTTGCGGCGATCAATGCCGCGTCCGAAGAGCGCGATGGCGATGCCCGCCACCGCCATGCCGAACGTGCTGGCGTTGACGGCGAAGCCCATGGTGGCGCGGCTGACGCCGAATTTCACCACCAGCGAAGGCAGGATGGCCTGGGTGGCAAACAGATCAACGAGCGTCAGGAACGCAATCAAGGCGATCAGGCCGAAGCGCCAGCCGTCTGCGGCCACTGAGCGAAGCCGCGTTGGTTCGGTATGTTCACTCGTCGTCATGACAGGCTCCGTTGCCCCGTCCCCGGGCGATCGCCAGAGGACGGGCTTTTGGTTTCTGATGTCGGGATAGCTTGGCCGCGACGAACGGCTCACATCATGTGGTCTTCGTGCATCGCGGGCGGCAGGACGTCGGCGGAATAGAGGACGGCCGGAACCTTGCCATTGTTCTTCCACCAGTGGGCAAGCTGACCGAACTCGGCGGTCACGTCGCCGGCCGGATGTTCGATGCCGACCTTGCAGGTGCTGCGATATTCGGTGATCGAACCCTCGACGATCAGGATGTTGGCCGGGCGGACATTGTGCTCGTGCCAAGGCACGACGCCGCCGGGCTGAACGACGAGCTTGCGAAGGCGCAGCATGTTGCCTTTCCAGGCCTCGCCCTTGCTGCTCAGATCGATTGCGGAAAGGACCGTGTCGGTCACACCCACCGGCTTGCTGGGATGTTCCTGGATGTCGGTCGTCGCGGCCTGGCCGGCAGGACAGTCGCCGGCGAAAACCGGGGCCACCGAAAACGCGGCGGTGGCGGTGAGAAGTCCGAGTGTCAGCGCCAGCTTCAGCGGCACCTGCAATGCAATAGTCTTGGAAGCCATGTCGATTTCTCCTTTGTCGGTGCCCAATCGCGGAAGCGGGGCATGAGAGGAGAGTGACGGCAGCCTCGATGAAAGAGAAATGCTGACTGGCTCTTAATTCGATACCTGAAAACTATCGTTGGCTGTCCTGGATGCATGAAGAAGGCGCACGACAGGACTTGAGGCGCGCCAGAACCATTTCTTCAGTTTTCTTCAGGCTGCGGTCTTACGGATTGCTTGAGCGAGGGCACTCTCAGGCCAGCCATGCGCCTTGACGCTGTTGACGAAGGCAGAGGCCGCCGGCGAGAACCTGCGCCCCGCCACGACCACCAGAGAGACTTCCCGCCAGACCTCGGGATCGATGACTGGCCGGATCTGCAAGCCTGGGATCACCGCGCTGAACTCCGGGATGAAGCAGATGCCAAGCCCCCCGGAAACCATGTTCTGGATCCAGTCCTCGCGCTCGCTCGCATAGGAGATCCTGAGTTTGACGCCACGGTCGTTGCACAGACCGGCGAGATGATCGCGATACTCGCAGTTCAGCCGCCTCAGATAATTTTCGCCGTCGAGTTCGGAGATGGCGACATTGTCGTTGCGGGCCAACCGATGCCCATTGGGGAAAGCGAGGACGAAACGCTCGCGGTAGAGTGGCGTAACATCGAACCTCTCCGGAAAACTGTTGCTGGACGCCATGATGGCGACATCGATTTCACCCGCCTCCAGCAGTTGCGACAGGGACGCGGGCACACCTTCGACAAGCTGCAGCTGAATGCCTTGCTGGCGCCTGTTGAAATCGGCCAGCAGGCCGGTGAAGCGGCGCGGACCGATTGTGCACATGACGCCAACCTTGAGGTTGGCATTTTCCAGGCACAAAAATCTCGAGGCCTCCTGCCGCACTCCGGTCAGTTCGTCAAGGATCTGCTGAAACCGGGGGCGCAGCAGCGCGCCCAGATCGGTGAGGTGGGTCAGGTTTCGCTCGCGGCGAAACAGCAGGCCGCCGACCTCTTCCTCGAGCTGCTGGATCGCACGTGACAGCGCAGGCTGGGTGACGTTGCACCTTTCGCCCGCGCGCGTGAAGTTTCGGGTCTCGCAGACGGCCAGGAAGTAGCGGATGTGATGGATGTCCATAAGTATCGTCCCTCGAGCAGCACAGGTGCATTTCCAGCTCGAAGACTGCCGCAAGGAACGGGATCACGCCAATGCGCGGGGGCTATAAAGTCGATAGCGTTTCGTCATGCGACGATGACGGGCCAAGGCCCGCCATCTGGTCGTGTAGCGTCAGCTGTGATGGCCCAGGGCAAACAGTTGGGCGCAGAACTGCGCATGCGGCTTGCTCATGGCGGCGTCGTTGCATTCCTTCATCATTGCGTTCTGCGTCGATTTCGGCGTGGCCTTCCACGCCGTCTCGAAATCGGCGCTCGACTTCATCGTCTTCATGCTGGCGTCGGTGAAGAAGGGCTGCATGTTGGAAGGCTCGTCGAGGGCGCCGGCGAAGGCAACGCCGCCAAGAACGGAAAGGGCAAAAACGCCGAGGCAGATAGCTTTTGGATTCATTTTCAAGTCCTTTTCTGGTCGGGTAGTCGTCCTGTCGACAACCGCTTGATTGATTGACAGCAAATGAGAATTTCTGGGTTTCTCGTTGCTGGCTTTGATTTTGCGACAATCAGCCGGCAAGCTGCCAATGCCATCTGCGTATTGAGGTTATGCCGGGCGTGCATCTCGTAGATGCCTACGATCGCACTGCTAGTTAGCTCCGCCCAGAGCGAGCACTTTGGCGCAGAACTGGGCGTGTTGCTTACTCATCGCCGGGTCGTTGCATGCCTTTGTCATCTTGACGCGATCATGCTTTGACAGAGCAAACCAGGCGTTCTTGAACCCAGCCATCGGTTTCATCGTCTTCATCGTGGCGTCCGTATAGAAGCTCGGAAATGCAGCGAAGTCACTGAACGGGTTGGCAGACGCAGGGTACGCACCAGCGCCAATTGCAAATGCTGCCAGACAGGCAAGTTGTCTTGTCATCATTGATCTCCTTTCCAGGCGGCGGCTCTGGCAACAGCGCCAGGGCTGGCAACGCGCGTCGCCTCGTCTGATCGGGATGAAGAGTGCGGCGCGCGAAGACCGGCAGCCAATGCAATCTGCCTATGGACTTCATGCCACCTTGGCATTTCGGCTGATCAAGAAGATGCGGCAGTCTCACTCCAGTCACCTTGTTGACGATCTTGGGATGGAGACGAAACCATGCTTGCCCAGTCCCCGATTAGACCGGACCAAGCCACCATTTCAGCGGCGGATCTTGGTTTGGAAGAACGGACGATCGACATCGTGCTGGCAAATGATGCCCATGGCGCGTTCGTCTGGGGTGTTCTCGATCGCCTGCTGGACGAAACGAACTGCCGCGTCAACGGCGTCACCGCGTCGGGCTTCGCAGCGATGGAGGCAGCCGTCTTTGCCTACGGCTTGAGCGTCGGCGGCAGGCGCGGCGCGCGGACGGCACTGGCCAATTTCTGGCGGCGCATCAGCCACGCTTCGGTCTTTGCCGATGACAGAGCCAGCCTGCTTCGATCTATCCTGGAACAGTCAATTGATCTCAAGCAAATCCGTGATGAGGAATGCCCGGTGAAACTGGGCGTGTTAGCCGTCAACGCGCGCACGGATGCGGTAAAGATATTCACAGGCGACCAGTTGTCGATCGATGCGATCGTCGCGGCAGCCACGATCCCCTTCCTTTCGCCGCCTGTCGAGATCGACGGCGATGCCTATTGGGGTGAGGGCGACGTCTTCCAGTCGCCGCGCCTCGTATCAGATGAAGGTCGCCATCGCCTGATTATCGCTGGCAAGCCTTCCGTCTTCACCAGGCCGTGTCCGGATCGCAGCACCGCAGCCGGTCATTGCCTGACGAAATGCGCGCCGGTTCACACCATATTCGACAGTCGACACCGTGCCGGAGCTCCGCTGCTGTTGCGGCCCTGGACCGACTGGGGCGAACTGACCGACATGCGCGATAGGGGGCGGCAGCGTGCAGCAGCCTGGCTTGCCGCTGATCCTCTGCGCGCTGATGAAAGCCCGGTCGCAGCCTGCGAGCGACGATACATCTAGGCGCCTCGCTCCCCGCCTAGCCGCGCCTGCATCGCATACTCCCGAACGCAGGTGCCAAGCCCTCCGGTGCCCCCGCCGGAGGGCTTTTTCGCGCCGCCTTCCGGGACATAGGGAGTGCGTATCAAATCCATGCCGAGACAGCATTTCAGCTCGGCGTCACGATCGGACAGACTGATCTGCAGACAGGCCTCGAGGCCGGTCTTTCACTCGAAACGCCAACCAGGAGACAAGCCTGTGATCAACACCAAGACCCTCATCGGATCGGCCCTCGCGGCCGCTACTTCGCTTGCCGCGACAGCGGCCTACAGCGGCCCGGCCGCCAAGCCCGGCTTCGCCTTCGAGAAGTGCTACGGCGTCGTCAAGGCCGGCCAGAACGACTGCCAGACCGCGACGCATTCCTGCGCCGGCACCGCAACCGCCGACAACCAGCCGGATTCCTGGCTCTACGTGCCCGCAGGCAGCTGCGCCAAGATCACCGGCGGCAGCGACAAGCCGAAAGCCTGAGCAATCCAGACTTCGAGCCAACCCTTGAAAGGAGCAGACCGATGTCCCGTGCGTTTCAGTCCCTCGCGATCCCCGCATCGGCGGGCATCGGTCTTCGCTCGCCTCACATCACAGAGATGCTGACGAGGCGGCCCTCCGCCGGCTGGCTTGAGGTCCACGCCGAGAACTATATGGGGGAGGGCGCCGGCGTCGAGGCGCTGGAAAGATTGCGCGAGATCTATCCCGTTTCCGTTCATGGCGTCGGCCTGTCGCTCGGCAGCGCGCGAGGCTTGGACCGCGATCATTTGGAGCGACTGCGCAAGGTCTGCGAGCGCTTCCAGCCCGATCTCGTCTCCGAACATCTGGCCTGGAGCGTCGCCGACGGCGCCTACCTCAACGATCTGCTGCCACTTCGCTACGACGAAGACGCGCTGGCGATCGTGGCGCGCAACGTCGAGACCGTCCAGGACGCTCTGAAGCGGCGTGTGCTGATCGAGAACCTGTCGGCCTATGTCGCCTTTGCGGATTCGGCGATGAGCGAGGCCGAGTTCCTGTCCGAGCTCGTGGCGCGGACCGGCTGCGGCCTGCTGCTCGACGTCAACAACGTCCAGGTTTCGGCGCACAATCTGCAATATGACGCCAAAGCCTTCATCGATGCGCTGCCGGCGGCGGCGATCGAGGAGATTCATCTTGCCGGTCACGCAACCAATCAGGTCGGGACCGACACCGTGCTCATCGACGACCATGGCTCGCGCGTGCCGCCGGTCGTCTGGGCGCTCTACCAGCATGCCATAGACCGGTTCGGACCGCGCCCCACCCTGATCGAGTGGGACACCGACGTTCCCGTCCTCGACGTGCTGCTTGGCGAAGCGATGTGGGCCGACATGCTCACCGCGTCGATCATGTTCAGCCGCAAGCAAGTCGCGCGACGTGAGCAAACGACCGAAACACGAGCGCCGCCGATCCGCCTTTCTGTCGAGGCCGAAACGACGACCAGCATGCCCGTCCTTGCGGCGTTTGCAGCTGCCCGGTGCGCCAGGTCGTGCATGCCCGCGGCGCTTGTCTCAATCGAGGAGGAATACCATGTTGCCGCTTGAACACCTGCAGACCACCATCGCGCGGGCAGTGCTGGCCATGGAGCCAGTTGTCGCCGCGAATGTGCTGACCGCCGGCAAGGCCGATCCGTTGGCCCGCCTGCGTATCTACCAAAACAACACGCGCAGCTCGCTCACCGCGGCGCTGATGTCGGTGTTTCCTGTCACCGTCCGGCTGATAGACGAACGCTTTTTCCGCTACGTGGCGAGTGAGTTCATTCGACGGTATCCGCCGGCTGAATCGCGTCTTTCGCGCTATGGATCCGGATTCCCACGCTTCCTGAAGACGATCGACACGCTGTCCGACATGCCGATCGTCGCCGAAACGGCGCGGCTCGAATGGGCCATAGCGGAGGCGCTCGACACGGCTTCCCTGCCGCCCCGCAGCCTAGCAGAATACGACTGCACTGATCTTGGGTTCTCGCCGGATATCCTGCTCCAGCCCTCACTGCGACTGATCATCTCGCACTGGTCGATCCTGTCGGTATGGATGGCGCATCAACACGGGACGGCGGTCGACGAAAGCATCACCTGGACAAGGCGTCCCGAACGCGTGGCGCTGTGGCGATCGGGGAACTACGTGCGGCTTTTTCTGCTCGACCGCGCGAGCTTCGCCTTCTGGCATTCGCTGAAGCACAGTTTCGGTCTCGAGCATGCCACCGGCCGTGCCCTGGCGCTCGACCCGGCCTTCGACCTGGTTTCAGCCCTTGTGCGTCTGTTCCGCGACAGGCTCGTCACCGACGTGCGGATCGCTGCGAATTCCCCCTCAAACTGACGGAGACGGTCATGACCGCAATATCGGAGCAATCCTCGTCCAAACCGGCCGGCTTTGTCGGCCTCTACAAGCGTATCATCAAGCTGCCCGAGTACCTCCCGTTTTCACTGATCCAGCTCGCTGCTCGTGTGGCGGTGGCTCATGTTTTCTGGCAATCGGCGCAGAGCAAGCTCGCATCCTGGCCCGTGACGCTGCAGCTATTCGCCAGCGAATACAATCTGCCGCTCATCGATCCGTCGATCGCCGCGCCCTTGGCGACGACGGCCGAAATCACAGGCTCGGTGTTGATTTTCCTTGGACTGTTCTCGCGCCTTGCGGCTCTGATGCTGCTCGGCGTCGTCTCCGTTATCCAGATCTTCGTCTATCCGGAGAACTGGGCCGAGCACCTCCTGTGGGCATCGCTGCTGTTTCTCGTGCTGACACGCGGCGCCGGCGTCTTGTCTCTCGACTATGTCGCCGAGCGAACGCTTTCGGCATCTGCAAAATGAACAGTCCGACCGGGCGGGGAAAGCACGATGCGCATCTTCATCGTCCACGCGCACCCGGAGCCCAACAGCTTCAACGGTGCCCTGACCCGATCGGCCAGGGGGGCGTTGTCCGAGGCTGGACACGAGGTCGTTGTCTCCGATCTCTACGCCATGGGGTTCAACCCAGTATCGGATCGCCGCAACTTCACGACCGTACGAGACGCGAACTACTACCACCAGCAGACTGAGGAGGCGAATGCGGCCGCCCACGACGGATTTGCTCCAGACATCCAGGCGGAGATGGACAAACTCTTCTGGTGTGACGCTTTGATCCTTCAGTTTCCGCTCTGGTGGTTCGGGCTGCCGGCGATTCTCAAGGGCTGGGTCGACCGGGTGTTCGCGTCTGGGGGCCGCACTTATGGCGGCGGCAAATGGTATGATCGCGGCGTCTTCTCAGGAAAGCGCGCGATGTGTTCCGTCACGATCGGCGGGCCGCCGCCGATCTATTCCGACCGAGGATTGAACGGCCCAATCGGTGCAATTCTTTTTCCGATCAATCACGGTATGCTCTACTTTGTCGGCTTCACGGTGATCGAGCCTTTCCTGGTGCACGCACCTGCGCGCATCAGCGACACCGAACGCTGGATTTTCCTCGACCGTTACCGTGAACGGCTCCTTGGTCTGGCGCATGCGCCAACCATCGCTTACCCAAAACTCGTAGACTTCGACCACAGCCATGTTTTGAAATCGGCGTAGTCCAGTCCACCAGGATAGGACGTCGACGCCAGCCGGGGTTTCTGAGCTAGCTTGGTTGGCCCCATGTGGCAGCGGACTCGAAGTCGCCGCTCTCGCTGAGAATTCCCATCAGCGGTCACGTTACTGTGAAGCTGTAACGGCCAGTCGCTACGGATCGAACAACTGACTGTCACGGCGAGAACCTTACCCCGCAACGGGAACTGGCCTGTCGCCAAGGCCGCGCCACGAGACGCCGTTCAACACGCCTATCGAGGCACGTCCCGAAGGTTCTTTGCGTGAAAGCGATTGAATGGAGGAAGACATGACCGCTTACAACGTCGTCCGGTTCCGCACCAAGCCCGGCAGGGAGCAGGCATTCATCGATGCGCACATGAAGGCAAAGCTCGACGTCAAGGGCTTCCGCAAAGGTGCGCTCATCAGGACTGGCGACCGAACCTTCTGCATCGTCGGCGAATGGAACGACATGGATAGTCTCGCAGCGGCGCGGCCCCAGATGATCGGGCTTCTGGATACGATGCGCGACATGCTTGAGGATCTTGGCGGCGACCTCGGCGTGACCGATCCGGTCTCGGGGACGGTCGTTGCCGAGATGGCGACCTAAGTGGCCCAGTTGCAGGCGTGAACCGCTCGACCCCTACGTGAAGGGCCAGTCTCAAAATCGGAGAGCTGCGCACGAATAGCTGGAGTGCGGCTTGCCATCGTCGTACTATCTGATCCCTCGATCTTCGGGAGGACTGGCCATGAATGCAGTACCTCAATGGCGGCTCGCAGGCGACTGGTTCGACATCTGCAGCTGCGATATCCCTTGCCCCTGCGAGTTCGCACAGCGGCCCACCGGCAATCATTGCCAAGGTGTGCTCGCCTGGCATGTGCGCGAGGGTCAGTATGGCGACGTCAAGCTCGACGGCCTGACACTGGTGGCGCTCGGCGAGTTTGAAGGCAATCTCTGGGCTGGCGAGGCAAGTGCCGTGATGGGCATGTATCTCGACGAAAGGGCGAACGAGCGGCAACGCGAAGCCCTGCAGATGATCTTCGGTGGCCAGGCCGGCGGCTGGCCGGCGGGCTTTGCAGCCAATGTCGGCGAGATGCGTGGCATGGAGTTCGTGCCGATCACTTTCGAGGTGGCGGGCGACCTGGCCACCTGGCGCGTCGATATTCCTGGCCTCGTCGTCGGTCACGCGGAAGCGCTTTCCGGACCCACCACCCCACCCGGCAAGCGGGTGCAGACGATCAACTCGCCTGGTTCGGAGGTCGGCCCGGGCCAGGTTGCCACCTGGGGGCGCTCTGTCGAGGTGAGCGCCAAAGGCTTCGGGTTCGACTGGACCGGAACGGCCCGCTCGAGCAAGCACATTCCGTTCGACTGGACCGGCCCGAACTAGGGTACGGCGATGGCTGACGCGTTCCCCAGGACATCGCGGCGGCTAACCCGGAATCTGCGCGGCATCCCGTTCGGTCTGCTCGCATCGCTGGTCGGGCTGACGGCAGCGGCGTGGGCGCTCACCCTCTACCAAACCTTCAGCATGGATATGCCCATGGGCATTGCCGTGCGCGGCGGCATGGCGGGTATGGAAGGCATGGCCGGCATGGCGATGGCCGGAATTGCCGCCGACGGCTGGTCGGTTGCCGGCGCTGCCGCTTTTCTCGCTGTGTGGACCGTGATGATGGCTGCCATGATGCTGCCAGCTGCGGCGCCTATGATCTTTATGTTCGCGGCGGCGCAGGCGAGGCGCGAACAAGGCGTGGCCGTCCCGACGTGGACCTTTGTCGCGGGCTATCTGCTCATCTGGGCGGCCGCGGGCCTTGTCGTATATGTCCTGGTCCAGCTCGGCAGCGGCTTTGCAACGAGCCTCGATCCACCGCAGCGTTCGAAATGGGCACCGCTCGCGCTTGGCGCCACGCTTGGCGTCGCCGGGCTCTACCAATTCACAACCTTCAAGCATGTTTGCCTCAGCCACTGCCGCTCGCCGCTCGCTTTCGTTGCGCAGCACTGGCGCGACGGACGTGTTGGCGCGCTCAAGATGGGGCTGCGCCACGGCCTATATTGCTTTGGCTGCTGCTGGGCGCTGTTTGCCGTGTTGGTCGCGACCGGCGTCATGAGCCTCGCCTGGATGCTGCTTTTGACGCTGGTTGTCTTCGTCGAGAAGCTGCTGCCCCGTGGCCGGCGCTTCGAAGGTAGCGTGGGCGTTGCGCTGGTGGCCCTCGGGATCGTCGTATCGCTCGGGGCGATCGATATGCCTTGGATGGGTAACTAGCCGCCTTCGCTTCCATTCCCGGGTGGCTGCCGGGACGTTCTGCGTGGCTTCGTTCGGGGCATGACCGATATCTCGAAGCTGGCAGTCAATTTCGTGCGTCGTCCTTAGCTTCGCCAGACCTGCGGAATGGCAAGCGGACTTCCAACAAGGAACGGCCCTCTTGTGCCCACTGGTGCGCCAGCTGTCTGGCGTCGACCTAAGGGTACCGGATTGTCCTCGCGCGGACGGCAAACTGCACAGCGCATCAGAAAAACGAAATTGTCCGCCGAAGCTCCAGTCGTAATTGTCCCATCAGGCGGACGGCCGGTGCCTTGGGAGGATTCCGGAGCAACTGGTCGCCTGAGGAAGGCGCCAACCATAGGCTGCCTGGGAGGAGGAAAATGCCTGGTTCGGGCAAATCGGACGACAGGCGCCTTGGCTTCAAGGTGTCCCAGGAAGTCGTCGTCGTTGCGATATCGCTTGCGCTGTTCGTCGTCTTCTCGGCGACGCTCAACAATTTCGTGAGCCAGGGCAACATCATCGCCATCCTCAAGAACGTGTCGATCCTCGGCACGCTGGCGGTCGGCATGGGCTCCGTCGTTGTCGGCCGCGGCATCGACCTCACCATGGTCGCGGTGATGGTCGTCGGCATCGCCTTCAGCATCTGGATTTCCTCTTGGGGCATCGATTTCACACTGGCCGTGATCTGTGGCGCCGTGCTGGTCGCGGCTATCGGCCTGTTCACCGGCGTCATGGTGGCGATCGCGGAAGTGCCGCCGATCTTCGCCACTTTGGCCATTGCCTCTTCGGTCTATGGCTCGGGGCGCATCGTCTTTGCCTCGGACGTGCTTTATGCCCCGCCGGACATCGCCTGGCTGAAATTCGTCGGCAATGGCAGCGTGCTCGGCATACCGATGTCGGTCGTCATCTTCGGCGCCGTGGCGGCTTTGATGGGTCTCTTCCTGCGCAAGACACGCTTTGGCCGGCTGGTCTATGCGACGGGCGACAATCCGAACGCGGCCCGCACCACCGGCCTGCCGAC
>NZ_RZOS01000229.1:0-9136 GCF_004022605.1 Mesorhizobium sp. M4B.F.Ca.ET.089.01.1.1 | reverse complement strand
GCGTCCGGTAGCCGTCCGGGTCGTCGCCGTCATAGCGGAAGCCGGGCAGCCGGCTTTGCCAGTTGGGCGTGAGCAGCCGCAGCGAATCCCACCGCTCGGTGCGCCAGCTATTGGCGATCTCGCCGCGCTCCAGCAGCACATGGTCGATGGAGCGCTCCGCGAGGCAGCGGCTCATCGCGAGCCCCGCGTGCCCTGCGCCGACGATCACTGTGGTGACGGAACTAATCGCGCCCTCTCAGCAAAAGCTACGGCTCGAACCGCCCTTCAGTTCACCACGACCGTGACGTTCGTCGGATTGGTGACGATGTCATAGACGGCCGACCGCTTCTGCGACTGGGCGACGAGCGCCTCGATGTCCTCGCGCTTGGCGTCGGCGTCGATGGCGTACTTCACCGTGATGCCGCTGAAGCCGTTGCGGACGTCGCTGTCGATGCCGAGTATGCCGGCGAGATCCATGTCGCCTTCGATGGTCGCCTTCACCGACTTCAACTGGATGTTGCGGTTCTGGGCAACCGCGGCGATGCCGGCGGTCAGGCAACTGGCCAGCCCGACCAGCACGTACTCGACTGGCGTGGCGCCCTGATCCAGGGAAGCGAACACCTCCGGATGGTCGGCGTCAAATGCGAAGGTGGTCTTGCGATGCTGGTCCTGGCCGAGGCCGTAAAAACTCTCGACCGTCGAGTGGCTGTGGGTGCCATCCTTCCATTCGCATGCCGCGCGCCACTTGAACTGCGCGGCCTCCGGGGCGTTGGTAAGCGCTTCTTTTGCGGCGAGCAGCGCCTCTACGTTGACGCCATTGTCGGCCTGTACTGCGGAAGCCATGATTATCCTCCCTACCTTGCACTGGCTCAAGAACCCGACCGTTCACTGACCTCCTGATCAGCTTTGGCCGTGGGGCGGGCATGGTATGGGCAGCCAGGCGTTTCGACAAGTTGTTTCCGGCGGGTGCGGGGTCGCCCTTCGGAGCCAGAAATAGCTATTTCGATCAGGCCGTCCCGGCCCGCGCTGGCCTCGCGCCCGCTTGCCGCCGGCTCGCTGGGGGCGCCATTCGAAAAGCGCGTGCCGACCGGCCTCAGCCTTTCGATCCTGGCGCCCGACTGATCACCCGCCCACGCCGCCGCGATGATCGACTGGCTGCTGGCGGAGCCGGCTCTGCCATCCTCACCTTGACCAGCGTCGCCGCTGCGTGGCCGGCGGCACCGATGTAGTCGGGATCGTGGTGGATCAGCATGCTGGAGAAGGCGCCGTCCATCAAAAGCACGATCTCGCGCGCCAGCATGCCGGGCTCGCTGACGTTGTGGCTTGAAAGCTCTGCGGCCAGCCATTGTTCGAAATTGGTCTTGTGGCGCGACCCGGCCTTGACCGCCGGGTGTCCGGGCATCGCGGCGAGCTCGGCGGCGGTGCGCAGATAGCCGCAGCCTTTCCACTTCGGGTGCCGCGCCACGCGCGCCAGATTGGTGAAGATCGCCGCGACTTTTTTGTCGACGCCGCCCTCGGCGGCGTCGAACCAGCCGCCCATCTGCTTGATGTTGGGTTGGTCGCGGCCGTCGAGATAGGCGGCGATCAGATCGTCCTTGCTCCTGAAATGATAGTAAAGCGTGCGCTTGGTCAGCCCCGCCTTTTCGGCCACCGCGTCGACGCTGACCCGAGCGACGCCTTCGGCATAGAACAGCTTCGTCGCCGCATCGACGATGCGTTTGCGGGTGGGGCTGGCGGGCTCGCTCATGTCGCAAGTATACCGACTAGTGAATATACACACAACGCAAAAGCTGATCCTTTCCGGCAGTTCCATGCCGGAGAGAAAAAATGACCGAGCTTGTGCTTTGCGAAAACCACGACCGCGTCGCGGTGCTGACGCTCAATCGCCCCGAAAAACTCAACGCCTTGAATTACGCCTTGATCGATCGTCTGCTCGAAATGCTCGACAGGATCGAGACCGACGACGCCGTTCGCGCCGTCATCCTGACCGGAGCAGGCGAGCGCGCCTTCTCCGCCGGCGCCGACATCCACGAATTTTCGATCAGCGTCGCCACCGGCGCGGATGTGGCGCTGCGCGACTTCGTCATGCGCGGCCAGCGGCTGACGGCGCGGCTCGAAGCCTTCCGCAAGCCGGTCATCGCCGCCGTCAATGGAATTGCCTTCGGCGGCGGCTGCGAGATCGCCGAGGCGGTGCCGCTGGCCATAGCCAGCGACCGCGCGCTGTTCGCCAAGCCCGAGATCAGCCTCGCCATGCCGCCGACCTTCGGCGGCACGCAGCGCCTGCCGCGGCTGGCCGGCCGCAAGCGGGCGCTGGAGTTGCTGTTGACGGGCGAAACCTTTTCGGCGGAGCGCGCCGTCGAGCTCGGCCTCGTCAACAGGATCGTGCCGCACGCCGAGCTGATGCCTGCGGCCCGGGATCTCGCCCGGCGCATCCTCAGCCATTCGGCGACCGCGGTGGCCGGCATTCTCACCGCGGTGGCGCGCGGCATCAAGCTCGGCATCGCCGAGGGTCTGCTGGTCGAGGCGGAGCAGTTCGCCCGGCTGGTCCCGACCGCCGATCTGCGCGAGGGCCTCGACGCCTGGAGGGAGCGCCGCAAACCCGCCTTTGGCGGTTCATGGATGCACATCACCCGGCCAAGCGAGGCAAGGCGCGCCTCGATGGCAATGGACCGCGCGGCGGCTCAGGGCGAAACGGCTACCCGGCCCCGCATGTTGGGATGAAAGCGGCAGAAATAGTCGACCGCGCCGGCTTCGTTGAGGGTCGTCTTTCCCGTCGATTTCGGCGGGATCATCACCTCCCAGCCGCCTTTCACCGTGGCCGTGTGGGCGAACGCATCCTTGTTCACCCACTCGATCGTGTCGCCGACCCTGGCCGTAACGCTTGCCGGCGAGAAGACGAGCTTGTCGATGGTCACCGTGATCGTCTCCGCCGGCGCCGGGCTGGCGGTGAGCGCCAGCGCCAGCGCCGCTAATGCCGGCCGTGTCAGCGCCGTCATTTCAGGCTGCCGGCGACATGCTCGGCATGCTGCTGATGCCCCTGGAAGATCTTCAGCCCGGTCTCCAGCAGGCTCTTCAACTCGGCATTGCTCGCCGACGGGATGAGCAGGGTCTTCAGCGCCCCGTTGACCTGCTTGTGGTAGGCCACCTCATTCTCGACATAGGCCTTGTCGAAGGCCGCGCCGTCGAGCTTCGCGAGCTTGCCGCGTTCTTCTGCCGCCGCCTTGGCAAGCGCCTGGCTCGTGGCGTTGTCCTCCGGCGTGACATTGAGCTTCTTGACCAGGTCGAGCGCCTGCTTGTTCACCGCCTCATGGTCGCGCACCATGTCGTTGGCGAAATCCACGACCTCCTTGGTCTTGGACTTCTCGATCGCCAGCTTCGCCGCCTCGATGTCGATCGTGCCCGCCGTGTAGGCGATGTGGGCGATCTGCGGATCGGTCGGCTTGTCGGCGGCCTGCGCCAGCGGCGCGGCGCCGAGCATGAGCAGGGCGGCGAGGGCAACGGTCGGTCGGGTAAACATGGCATCTCCTTCGCCCGGTGGTGCCGGGCTCGCGTTCTTCGGTTAACGCTGATTGGATGCGGGAAGGGCCGAAACGTTCCCGGGAATCAGCCCTCGATCCCCAGTCTTTTCATCACCGCCTCGGTCAGCCGCTCGCAGCGGCGGCCGGCGAAGGGGAAGGCGTCGAGCAGCACCGGGCCGATCTCGTCGTCCAGCGCCTTGCGCACCAGGGCGCGCGCCCGGTGCAGCCTCGTCTTGACGGTCTCGGGCTTGACGCCAAGCAGGTCGGCGGTCTCGTCCATGCTGAAGCCCTCGATGACGCGGGCGATGAACACGCTGCGGTAGACATCGGGCAGGCTGTCGGTCGCCCGTTCGACAAGTGCGAGGATCTGCCGCTGCGCCATCGTCCGCTCCGGATCGTCGCTCGCGTTGAGGGGAAACGGGATGATCTGCGCATCCGGATTCTCAGGCATCGCGACGGTGCGCTTTCGTTTCCGCAGCCGGCCGAGCGCCTCGTTGATGACGATGCGCGACAGCCAGGTCGAGAGCGAGGCATCGCCGCGAAAGGCGGCGAGGCTGGCGAAGGCGCGGACATAGGCCTCCTGGACGATGTCCTCGGCCTCGGCGTCGTTGCGTACCACGCCGCGCGCGATGCGGTAGAGCCGCTGGTTGTGCGTCTTGATGATCAGGCGGAAGGCGTCCGCCTCGCGCGCCAGCGCACGGCGCACAAGCGCCATGTCGCCGGATGCTGTTTCGGGCGCCGCGGCAGCGGCAAGCTTCCTCATCACGCCCCGATCTCCTTGCAAAGACGCTCCATCGGGACATTGGACGCGCTGGCCGCAAAAAGGTTCCCGGATTTTGGCGCCTATGTTAAGCCGCGGCCAGGCCCTTGTCTGCCGTCTGCACGCGCGCGGCTGCGGCCAAAAGGTCGGTCTGCGTGATCAGGCCGAGGATGCGCCGTTCGCCATCGACGATCACCGCCGCGTGGCTGCGCCCGTCGGTCAGCACCGGCAGCAGGCTCATCGCCGGCGTGTCGGGCGAGGCGGTGCCGGCCTTCGACATCACGCCCTTCACCGTGTCGGTGGCTTTCGTCAGCTCGCGCAGGCCGACGGCGCCGACCAGCCTCGCTTCGGCGTCGATCACCGGCAAGGTGCGGATGTTGTGGTCGAGAAGCTGCTGCCGCGCCGCCTCGGCGGAGGCATCTTCCGGCACCGAGATCACGTCGCGCGACATGATGTCTTCGCAAAGCAGCGTGCGATGCGTGCGCACCATCGCCTGCAGCTCGACTTGCCTGAGCAGCCGTTCGAGGTCGTCGCGCCCGATGTCGAAGGTCTCGTCGAGCGCGGTCAGTGCCGCGTCGATATCCTCCGGCCTGAAGCCGACGCGCTCGCGTGGCGCCGGATCGGCGGTGCCGTGGCTGTTGGCGGCGGGAGCGGCGACATGCGGATAGTTGCGCCGCGCCAGCCGGTGGAAGAGGAAGCCGAGCGTGACCAGGATGGTCGAGTTCAGCGCCACCGGCACGAACGGGAACAGGAAACCGGCGCTGATGACCGCCGGACCGCCGAGCACGGCGGTGAGCGCGGCGGCACCGCCCGGCGGGTGCAGGCAGCGCGTGAACGACATCGCCGCGATCGCCAGCGCCACGGCAAGGCCGGACGCGATCACCGGATCGTGCACGAAATGCGCCACGGTGACGCCGACCAGCGCCGAGATCGAATTGCCGCCGATGATCGACCAGGGCTGCGCGAGCGGGCTCGCCGGCACGGCGAAGAGAAGCACGGCCGAGGCGCCCATCGGCGCCACCAGCAGCGCCACATGCGGGCCGCCGCCCATCGCCAGCCCGCTGATCACGCCGGTCAGCGCGATGCCGATCGTGGCGCCGATGCAGGCCAGCAGCCGCTCGCGCAGCGTTGCGCCGGCAAGGATGGGGACAAAAAGGCGGAACGCCATGGCAGGTCCTGAATGCAAGAGAAATTGCGTTGCCCGCAATGCAGCCGCGGTCGCGGATTTGGAAGCCAAACCAATCCGCGCATTTGCGATTGCGGAGAATATTATTGCGCGACGCGGGTCAGAGGGCTGTCGCCTGCGGCCTTCGCTTTCTCAATCGCGCCAAGGCCTTGCGGTCGTGTGCGGAATCGATCCCTCAACCCGGGTTGTCTTCGCAGGTCAGGCCGTTGCCGCCGCCGCCGCCAGTCCGCGCAACAGGTCGGCCTTGAGGTCGTCGACGTCCTCGAGCCCGATCTGGAGGCGGACCAGCGGCCCATCATAGGAGCCCTTGGCGACGGTGCGGTCGCCGAGGAAGACCGGCACAGCCAGGCTCTCATAGCCGCCCCAGGAATAGCCAAGGCCGAAGATCTTCAGCGCGTCGAGAAAGGCGTGCTGCGCCTTCTGCCCGCCGCCCTTGAGCACGATCGAGAAGACGCCGCTCGAGCCGCAGAAGTCGCGCTTCCAGAGCGCGTGGTCGGGATGGCTCTCCAGCGCCGGGTAGAGCACCTGCGCCACGCCGGGCTGCTCCTCGAGCCATCTCGCCAGGGCAAGCGTGCTCTTCCGGTGATGCTCGAGCCGGACCCCCATCGTGCGCAGGCCGCGCAGTACCTGGTAGATGTCGTCCGGGCCGGAGCAGCAGCCAAGCGTGCAAAAACCTTCGTAGAGCTGCTTCCAGTACGTCTCGTTGGCCGAGACGGTGCCGAGCAGCACGTCCGAATGGCCGGCTGGGTATTTCGTCGCCGCATGGATCGAGATGTCGACGCCATGGTCGAGCGGCTTGAAATAGAGCGGCGTCGCCCAGGTGTTGTCCATCATGACGATGGCTCCGGCTTGATGCGCAGCCTTGGCGATCGCCGGGATGTCCTGCACCTCGTAGGTGTTCGATCCCGGCGATTCCGTAAACACCACCTTGGTGTTGGGCTTGATCAGCGCGGCGATGCCGGCGCCGATGTGCGGATCGTAATACTCGACCTCGACGCCCAGCCGCTTCAGCATCGTGTCGGCGAAGTGCCGTGTCGGGTGATAGACGCTGTCGACGATCAGGAGATGGTCGCCCGCCGCGAGGAAGGTGAGCAGCGGCACCGTCACCGCCGCCAGGCCGGAGGGTACCGCGATCGTGCCGGCCGAACCCTCCAGGGCGTCGACGGCCTGCGTCAGCGCGTCCATGGTCGGCGTGCCGCGCGTGCCGTAGGTGTATTTCTGGCTGCGCGCCGCCATCGACGCCGCGTCGGGATAGAGCACCGTCGAGGCATGCACGACCGGCGGATTGACGAAGCCGAAATAGTCGCGCGGATTGTTGCCGGAATGGGCAAGCCGCGTGTTGATTCCCATTTCGCCGTTGTCTTTTGCCATGTCTCTCGCCTGTGGTGGGGGTGACGCCAGCCATAATGCGGCGGCTCGGACCACGCAACCGCCCGGTGCCCGCCAGTCGGCGGTGTTTCAATGTGCCAAATCCTTGCCGGGCGGACCGCGGCGGAGCCTGGCTTAGGCGCCGGCGATCGGACTTTGATCCGACTATCAGGCCGTGTGGGAACGTTATATATTGCACGTCTAATATGATCATTGCCGGGTTGCCTTGATGCGCGCCGGACAATTTATCTGGCCGCGGTCCCGTCTCCCCCGCAATGCAGGCACTTCGCGCTAACCAAGGGAGGACTGTGATGCCCGACGTCAAGTGGACGATGAAGGCACGCGAATTCGTCAACTGCAACTGCGCCTATGGCTGTCCGTGCCAGTTCAACGCCTTGCCAACCGAAGGGTTCTGCCAGGCGGTCGTCGGCATGGAAATCGAAAAGGGCCAGCACGGCGACACCAAACTTGACGGCTTGCGCTTCGCCGGCGTCTTTCGCTGGCCGGGTGCGATCCACCACGGCAAGGGCGAGGCCGCGGTGGTCATCGACGAGCGGGCAACGCAGGCGCAGCGCGACGCGCTGCTTCGCATCCTGAGCGGCCAGGATACCGAGCCCGGCGCCACCATCTTCCAGGTCTTCTCGACCACGCTGGAGAAAGTCCACGATCCGATCTTCGCCGCGATCGACTTCAACGTCGACATCGACGCAAGGACGGCCCGGTTGAGCGTGCCTGGCATTGCCGAGGGGCACGGCGAGCCGATCAAGAACCCTGTTACCGGCGCCGAGCATCGGGCGCGCATCGACCTGCCGCATGGCTTCGAATACACGCTCGCTGAAGCCGGGCGCGGCTGGACCAAGGCGACCGGCCCGATCAAATTCGAGGTCGCGGACACGCACAGCCACTTCGCCGAAATCCACCTTTCGCAAAGCGGCGTCGTGCACTGACGCCGCCATGCCCGACACGGCCCTCGAGGCGGTGCTGCGGCGCGACCGCGCGGTCGTCGCCGCGGCGCTCGTCGTCATTGCGGTGCTCGCCTGGGCCTATCTGCTGTGGCTCGCCGCCGACATGGGCATGCCCGCCACGCCCGCGCAGGCGGGCGGCGACATGGCCGGCATGAACATGTCCGATACGAGCACCATGGACATGAGCGGCATGGACATGCCGGGCATGGATATGGGGGAGGCGGTCGCGCCGGCTTTCCGCGCCTGGGCGGCGACCGATTTCGGCTTCATCTTCGCCATGTGGGCGGTGATGATGGTCGGCATGATGACGCCGTCGGTGGCGCCGATGCTGCTGCTCTATGCCGGCGTCGGCCACAAGGCCGCGGCGAGCGGGCGCACCATCGCGTCGACGGGATGGTTCTTCAGCGGCTATCTGCTGGTCTGGATCGGCTTCAGCCTTGCCGCGACCGGCGCGCAATGGCTGCTCGCCCGTCTCGCCTTGCTCGATCCGATGATGGCGACCAACAGCGGCATCCTCGGCGGCGTCATCCTGATTGCCGCCGGCATCTACCAATGGACGCCGATGAAGGGCGTCTGCCTCAGCCAATGCCAGGCGCCGATCGCCTTCCTGACCAGACATGGCGGATTCCGCACCGCGCCGATCGGCGCGCTGCGGCTGGGTATCGCGCACGGCGCCTATTGCCTCGGCTGCTGCTGGGCGTTGATGGCACTGCTGTTCGTCGGCGGCGTCATGAACGTGCTCTGGATCGCGGCGATCGCCATCCTCATCCTGCTGGAAAAGACTGTCCCGACGGGCCGAGCTCTCCCGCGAATCTCCGGCGCGGTGATGGTGGCGATCGGCGTCTGGCTGCTCGCCGGCGCCGGGTGATCGTCCGCCTGCTGATCTTCATGCATGTTGATTTGTATTGATGAATGCAGCCGTCGTCCGGTTCGCCCGTGGCGGTCGCCGGCGAGGTCTTCCCCAATGAAGCAGGAACAAACGCCAGGCTGATCTTTGCCGGTGTTGGGCTCATGCGGAAGGGCGGACTTTGCCGACTCTGGTTGCACGCTCCGGCTAATTTGCGGGCGCGTTTGGCCGCAATTCGGGCATTTGCGGCAATCGGTTTTCAAACTCTTTGGGAAACGGTCATTTCCCTTGACCTCACAGGAATAATCGCCTTCGATGCAGTTCGTGAATGGGAGGCAGCGCGTCGGTTGCGATGCGGGGATCCGGGAGTGGCCGGAAAGGGAGCTGCGTTCACACGGGAAAAAGATCAGGGTCGCCTGAGAACAGGGTCACCTGTAAAACAGAAAAGGGTATGTGGGTCATGAAACATATTGCATTCGGCATTCTCGGCGCGGCCGCGCTTGGGTTTACGGG
>NZ_RZOS01000228.1:0-9137 GCF_004022605.1 Mesorhizobium sp. M4B.F.Ca.ET.089.01.1.1 | reverse complement strand
GGCGCGGACATAGGTCTTCACCGAGGCGAGCTCGGCCGCCGGCACCTGAAAGCCGGGAGTGGCGCCGGCCTGCCGGTTCCAGGAGATGAAGCGGATGGTCGGGACGATCGACAAAAGGCCGACGATGACGAAGGCCGTCATCTTTGCCCAGAACATCCAGTTGTAGATGTAGAACTCCCAGCCCTTGAGGCCATAGAAGACACGGCCGGCGCCGACGATGACGATCAGCGCGGCGATGATGCCGTAATGGCGGTCGATGCCGACAAGGCGCTTCAGCGTCGCGGCGGGCAAGTCGCCGCGGATCAGCACGAATTCGGCGCCGATGATGCCGGCCAGCGAAAACACCAGCAGATGATGGATGATGGCCAGCACGAGGTCGGTGGTATCCATGCTTTTCCTCTGGTTGGATGATGCGTGGGCTGAATCAGATTCCCGCGAAGACTAGCATCGCCGGACAGAATTCCCAGACATGGCCGGCAGCTAGCTGCTCTGGTGTGATGGGACGTTCTGGTCTGGAGGATGATCCGGACCGCCGTGGCCCTTGTTCGGTGCGGGAGGTTTGCTAGGCGCCTGCTTGACGTTCAAGCGAGGCAAGTTTTATGGGCAGTCCAAAGGCAACCGGCGTCCCGGTCATCGAAACGGCGCGGACCATCCTGCGGGCGCACCGGCTGGACGATTTCGACGCCTACGTCGCCATGTGGGCCGATCCCGCCGTCACCCGCTTCATCGGCGGCAAGCCGCGGACGCGCGAGGAAAGCTGGATGCGCTTCCTGCGTCATGCCGGCCTGTGGTCGCTGCTCGGCTACGGTTTCTGGGCGATCGAGGAGAAGGCGACCGGCCGCTTCATCGGCGAGGCCGGCTTTCACGATCTGAAGCGCGCCATCGAGCCCTCGATCGAGGGCGTGCCGGAAGCTGGCTGGGCGCTGGCTCCGGAAGCGCAGGGCCGGGGACTGGCCAGCGAAGTGGTACAGCGGGCTCTCGCCTGGGGCGACGTGACGTTCTCGCCGGCCAGAACAGTCTGCATCATCGATCCGGAAAACACCGCCTCGCTCAATGTCGCGGCCAAATGCGGCTACACGGAAATCCTGCGTACCACCTATCACGACAACGCGACGATCCTGCTGGAACGGCATCCCTGAGCCAGCCCAGCCATCCTCAGCCGGCCATGCGCAGCTTGCGCGCGAGAGCGCTGTCCGGACCGTCGTCGGGGGCAGCGCGCGAGCCCGGACTCAGCAGCTTCGTCGTTGCGTTGAAGGGTTGCGGCCGGGCGATCGCATAGCCCTGGCCATAGTCGACGCCGATCGACTTCAGGGCCTCGATGATGCTCTCGCTTTCAACGAACTCGGCAATCGTGCGCTTGCCCATCACCTTGCCGATATGATGGATCATCTCGACCATGGCCCGGTCGATGCGGTCCTCCAGCATGTCCTTGACGAAGCTGCCGTCGATTTTCAGATAGTCGACAGGCAGGTGTTTCAGATAGGCGAAGGACGACATGCCGGAGCCGAAGTCGTCGAGGGCGAAGCGGCATCCCAACTCGCGCAACTGGGCAATGAAGCGCATCGCGTTGGCGAGATCGGCAATGGCGCTGGTCTCGGTGATCTCCAGGCAGACCATGTTCGGCGGAATGCCGAAGACGCCGAACTGTTCGCGCAGGAAGTCGAGGAACGTCTCGTCGCCGAAGCTCGCCCCCGAGAGATTGATGGCGCAGGTGGCGATCGGAGCGGCCGTTGGGTTGGCAAGGCGCGCGGCCAGAACGGCGAATGCGCCGCGCACGACCCAGCGGTCGATCGCCGGCATCAGCCCATAGCGCTCGGCCGCCGGGATGAAGCTGGCCGGCGAGACGATGGAGCCGTCCTCGTCCGTCAGCCGCAGCAGGATTTCGATATGCGCGCCGGCTTCGGCCACGGCATCATTGAGCGGCCAGATCTCCTGGCAATGGAGCCTGAAGCGATTTTCCTCCAGGGCAGCGTGCAGGCGCTGGACCCAGGCCATCTCGGTGAAGCGTTCGCGCAGGGCGGTGTCGCTGTCGCTGTGCAGCTGAACCCGGTTGCGGCCCTTCTCCTTGGCCATGTAACAGGCGACGTCGGCGGCCTGCAGGGTCTCCTCGAGCGTGACTTCGGCATCGGTGATCTGCACCACGCCGATGCTGACAGTGATGACGAAGGGCCGTCCATTCCAGGAGAAATGCAGATCCTGCACGGTCGCCCGCAACCGTTCGGCGATATCGGCCGCGACATCGGCGCTGCAGTCGAAGAGCAGCACGCCGAACTCGTCGCCGCCGAGCCTGGCCAGGATGTCGCCCGCGCGCAGCTCGTTGCCGAGCAGGACCGAAACCTGGCGTAGCAGCTGGTCGCCGGCGGCATGGCCGCATGTATCGTTGACGAGCTTGAACTGATCGAGATCGAGATACATCAGCGCGTGCTGGCCGGGCCGGCTGTGCAAGTCCGCCGCCGTCCTTTGCAGGCGGTTCTCGAAGTCGCGGCGGTTGGCAAGCCCGGTCAGCGCGTCGTGCGATGCCTGCCATGAGAGCCGCTCGATATAGTCCTGTTCGCGCGTCATGTCGTGGACCGCGAGCACGGCACCGACCAGCCTGCCCGCTACCGACAGCGGCGCGCCGGTCAAGGCGACGGGAACGACCGAGCCGTCAGCGCGCTTGAGCAGCCATGGTCGGGCGTTGGCGGGCTGCGGCTCGCCGGCCAGCAGGCGCCCCATCCACCGTGTCTCCTCGATGCCCGTTTCCTTGTCGATGAGCCTGAACAGCGATGCGATCGGCTTGCCCTTTTCCGCATCGAACTGGCGCGCCAACAGACGCTCGGCAACGGCGTTCAAATAGTCCAGCCGCCCGTCGGCAGTCGTGCTGATGACGGCCTGGCCGATCGAGGCGAGCGTGATCTGGGCCCGTTCGCGTTCGGCGTTGAGCGCGTTCTGAAAGGCCTGACGCTGCGCCAGCAGCTTGCGCGTGCGCCACACGGCAAGCAGGATAAGCAAGGCCGCCGTGGCGAGGTTGGCCAGCGTCAATGCCAGCTTGATGAAACGCGAACCTTCACCCAGGCTGTCGGAGAATGCCTTGGAAAGGGGGCCGATCTCATCGTTGAGCCGGTGGATCTCTGCCTTCCAGGCGCCGATCTGCGCCGCCGATGCCGGTCCTTCCTCGATCTTGCGGTGGATGGCGTTGCCAAGCTCGTCAAGCGCCAGGATCATGACGTCTGCCGCCGCCCAGCGCTGGATGGCCACATCGAGGTAGCTGACATCGCGGAAGTTGCGGAACAGCCAGATCATCCCAGTGACATCGTCGGCGTGATTTCCGCCTTGCAGGAAACCGGCGCGCGCCGCGTCGGTGTCAGGCTCCGCTTGCTCGAGCGCCAGTCGCGCCGCGTGGTCGGCCAGCGGAACGGCGATCGCGTCGCGATATTCGTTGAAGAAGCCCGTTTTGCCGGTATCGACATAGAGGCTGAGGAAATAGATGGCCTCTTTCTGTCCCTTCGACCAATGGCTTTCGCCGCCAACGTAGGCGCGAACGGCCGAAAGCGTATAGAGGCTGCCGCTGGCGACGAGAGCCTGGATCAGGACCACGAGTATGAATGGCCAGACCAGTCCGACAAGACGCGGACTGGCAAGCGTCGCTGACAGCCTCATCAAGCTTCCATGGAAATTGCCATGGCTCCCCGTGAATCCGCCGGTCCGACCGATCAGTCATGGGTCGGACGAAACCTCTCGCCCTCATGTCGCAGCTCGTCATGCGACAACAGCTCGACTAGCATGTCGGCCTTAACAGCCAATAAACTTGTCTAGTATTTTAGCTCGACACAAGGCGTCTTCTTCCGCGGCGAGCTTACGCCGGGGTATAGGATCGGATTTTAGGAAAATATTATTGGGGCTCGACTGCTTCCAATTTGCCCGAATGCCAATGTTCGGCAAGTCGCGGCCGAAGCCTGTGGACATAATTCAGATAGATTCCAGTGCTTTGCCGGCGCTGGCCGCTTTCACGCTTGCCCGTTCGAGCATCGAGGCGTCTTCGCCGAAGGCGCGGGTGGCGCGGGCGGCGGCCTCGAGCAGGGGCGCGGTCATGCGCCGCAGAAAGGCCGCGTCCACGCGCGTTCTCGGCCCGGCCAGGGTGAGCGCGCCGAGCAGGGTCCGTCCAGGGCCGAAGACGGGCGCCGAGACGCCGGCCGTCTCGGGGTCGCGATCGCCCACCGACAGGTGATGATAGTCTTCGCGGATGGTCTCATAGGGTTCGCCCGGCTCACCGGAAAATGCTGCGAGCACGCGGCCGCCGGAGCCGGCCAGCAAGGGCAGCACGTCGCCCTCGCGGATCGTGTAGCGGATCGGATGCTTGGACTCGACGCGGTAGAGGCAGGTACGGACGTCGCCGGAGCGGACATAGAAGGCGACGCTTTCCCAGCTCCGCTCGGACAGGGCGCGCATGATCGGCAGCAGGACATCCATCGCCACCACCGAGCGCTGGTAGAGCGCGCCAAGCCTGAAGGTGGCCGGCCCGATGCGATAGCGCCCGTCGTCCAGGCGTTCCAGCAATTGCCCGCGCATCAGCGAGTTGGCGAGCCTCAGTATGGTGCTCTTGTAGAGGCCGGTGCGGGTCGCGATCTCGGCCAGGCCGAGCGAGCGGTCGGCGGGGGTGAATGCGTCGAGGATGGCGATGGCGCGGTCGAGCGCGGCAACGCCTTCGGCCGACGCCGGGCTGGCAGGTGTATTTTTCATCCCGATGATGATTTCATGTTGGTCGCCCCGCCCGGGCCAAGCCCGGATGAGGCGATTTTGTCGTGGCAAAATCGTTCTGTCCAGTAGAATGCCATTCCCGTTGACAGAACGCAGTCACAAATGCTTGAACTCGAAGGCGGGTCTGAATTCAGGCCACGTCTTGGCAGGCACCGGAGGAGGTGTCGTGATTTGGAGGAATCCCATGCTGAACAGACGCAGATTCTTGACGAGCACCGCGGCCGGCTTCGCGGCACTGCACTTCACGCCCGCCTTCGCGCAGGACGCGCCGCAGCTCCAGATCTTCGTGCCGGCGGCGCCCGGCGGCGGCTGGGACCAGACGGCGCGCACGATCGACCAGGTGCTGCGCTCTGAAAAGCTGATCTCGGGCTCGCAGATCACCAATGTCGGCGGTGCCGGCGGCACGGTCGGCCTGCCGCAATTCGTCAACCAGTGGAATGGCAAGGCCAATTCGCTGATGGTGGCCGGCATGGTCATGGTCGGCGCCATCATCGCCAACAAGTCGGCCAACAACCTGACCGAGGTGATCCCGATCGCCCGCCTCACCGGCGAGTTCGAAGCGCTGGTGGTGCCGGCGGCGTCACCGTTCAAGACCGCCGCCGACTTCGTCGCCGCGCTCAAGGCCGATCCGACCCAGGTTCCGGTGGCCGGAGGCTCGGCCGGCGGTTCGGACCACATATTGTTCGGGCTGATCGCCAAGTCGGCCGGCGTGCCGGCGACCAATCTCTCCTATGTGCCCTTCGCCGGTGGCGGCGAGGCGCTGTCGGCGCTGCTCGGCAACCAGGTGGCGGCCGGCATTTCCGGCTATGGCGAGTTCTCCGAGCAGATCAAGGCGGGAGCGCTCAGGCTGCTCGCCATCTCCGCCGACAAGCGCCAGGAGGGCATCGACGCGCCGACGCTGAAGGAGGCTGGCATCGATGTCGAATTGTTCAACTGGCGTGGCGTCTTCGCCCCGCCCGGCGTGTCCGATGCCGACAAGGCGTCGCTCATCAAGCTGGTCGAGACCATGGCCAAGAGCGAGGCCTGGGCGACCGAGTGCAAGAACCGCAACTGGACGCCGATCCTGCTCACCGGCGACGACTATGCCAAGTTCGTCACCGAGGACACCGCCCGCATCGGCGCCATCCTCAAGGATCTCGGCCTCGCCTGATGCCTTCCCGGAGCGGGGCGGCCCGCGCCGCCCCGCCTCGACGCTCGCCAAGCGCATGGACATGAACTCCGTCGCGGGTGAGACTGCGGTCAGGGCCGGCCGTGGGATGCCGGCCATCCAGGGAGGACGTTCATGAGCACCAGCGACCAGCAGGCGCCGCCGCGCTTCGCCATACCCGAATTGTTGATCGGCGTCGGGCTCCTGGCCTGCGCCGCGGCCGTGGCCTGGCAGACGCTGGCGATCCCGGTGTCGCCGCTCTATTCCAAGGTCGGTCCCAGGGTGTTCCCGTACATCACCATGGCCGGCATGGTGGTGCTGTCGTTGCTGCTCATCGTCGCGGCGCTCCGGGGCGGCTGGCAGCCGGACGAGGAGAAGGAGACGCCGACCGACTGGAAGTCGATGGGCTTCGTGGTGGCCGGCCTCGTCGCCAACCTTACGCTCATCCATCCGCTCGGCTTCACCGCCGCCTCGGTGATCATGTTCGTTCTGGTCTGTTATGGCTTCGGCAGCCGCCGCCCGCTGCGCGACGTGCTGCTCGGGCTGATCCTGGCGCTCGCGGCCTATTTCGGCTTCGCCAAGGCGCTCGGCGTCAACATCGGCGCCGGCTTTGTCGAAAACCAGCTGAACACGGTGATCAACGCCCTCATCGCCATGGTCAGGGGCTGACGCCATGGACACGCTCAACCAACTCGCACACGGCTTCTCGGTAGCCTTCACGCCGGCCAATCTTTTGTGGTGCCTGGTCGGCACGACGCTCGGAACGGCGATCGGCGTGCTGCCCGGCCTCGGGCCGGCGCTGACCATCGCGCTGCTTCTGCCGATCACCTACCAGGTGGCGCCGGAAGCCTCCTTCATCCTGTTCGCCGGCATCTATTACGGCGCCATGTATGGCGGCTCGACGACGTCGATCCTGCTCAACACGCCCGGCGAAAGCGCCACCATCGTCACCGCCCTGGAAGGCAACCGGATGGCGCGCTCGGGCCGCGGCGGCGCCGCGCTCGCCACCTCGGCGATCGGCTCTTTCGTCGCCGGCACGATCGGCACGCTGGGCGTCGCCTTCCTGGCCCCGGTCGTGGTCAAGTTCGCATTGGCCTTCGGCCCGGCCGAGTATTTCTCGCTGATGGTGCTCGCCTTCATCACCGTCTCGGCGGTGCTGGGCTCGTCCTCGGTGCGCGGTCTCACCAGCCTGTTCGCCGGCTTCGTCATCGGCATGATCGGCGTCGACCTGCAAACCGGGCAGCCGCGCTTCACCTTCGGCATGGGCGAACTGCTCGACGGCGTCGACGTCATCATCGTCGCGGTCGGCCTGTTCGCCGTCGGCGAGACGCTCTACATGGCCTCGCGCCGCTATGCCGGCAAGGACGAGATCGTGCCGCTCAAGGGCTCGCTCTACATGACCGCGGCCGAATGGGGACGCTCGTGGAAGGCATGGCTGCGCGGCGCCCTGATCGGCTTCCCGATCGGCGCCATGCCGGCCGGCGGCGCCGAGATCCCGACCTTCCTGTCCTATGCGATCGAGAAGAAGCTGTCGAAGCACAAGGAGGAGTTCGGCACGGTCGGCGCCATCGAGGGCGTCGCTGGCCCGGAAGCCGCCAACAACGCCTCCGCCGCCGGCGTGCTGGTGCCGATGCTCACGCTTGGATTGCCGACCTCAGCCACCGCCGCGATCATGCTGTCGGCCTTCCAAAGCTACGGCATCAACCCCGGGCCGCTGCTCTTGACGACACAGGCCAATCTCGTCTGGGGCCTGATCGCCAGCCTGTTCATCGCCAACGTCATCCTCGTCATCCTCAACCTGCCGCTGATCGGCCTGTGGGTGCGGCTCTTGAAGATCCCGGCGCCGCAGCTCTATGCCGGCATCCTGGTGTTCGCCACCGTCGGCACCTATGGCATCTCGCAGTCGCCGGTCGATCTCGTCATCCTCTATCTTCTGGGGGCGGCCGGCTTCCTGATGCGGCGCTTCGATTTCCCGACCGCGCCGGTCATCATCGGCATGATCCTCGGGCCGCTGGCCGAGACGCAGTTCCGCCGCGCGATGACGATCGCCAACGGCGACTGGACGGTATTCTACCGGCATCCGCTGTCGCTGACGCTGCTGACGCTCGCCTTCATCGGTCTCGTCGGGCCGCATATCTGGGCCTGGGTCGAGCACCGGCGCAGGCGCGGACCGGAGCACGTGCCCGGCGATGCCTGATCGATCTGGAGCATCATGACCGACCTGCTTTCCGGCATCCGCGTCCTCGATCTGACCAATGTGCTGGCCGGCCCTTATTGCGCCTACCAGCTGGCGCTGCTCGGCGCCGACGTCATCAAGGTCGAGGCGCCGAATGGCGGGGATCTGGCGCGCCAGCTCGGCGCTTCGGCAACGCTCAACCAGGCCGGCATGGGCGCCTCTTTCCTGGCGCAGAACGCCGGCAAACGATCGGTCGTGCTCGATCTCAAGCAGGAGGCCGATCGCGACCGCTTCCTCGACCTGGTCGCGTCCGCCGACGCGCTGGTGGAAAACTTCCGGCCGGGCGTCATGGACAGGCTTGGGCTCGGCTATGCCAGCCTGAAGGCTGTCCGCCCGGGTCTCGTCTACTGCGCCATATCGGGCTTCGGCCAGAGCGGGCCGATGCGCGACAATCCGGCCTATGACCAGATCATCCAGGGCCTGTCGGGCATCATGAGCATCACCGGCACGCCGGAAACGGCGCCGCTGCGTGTCGGCTATCCGGTCGCCGACACCCTCGGCGGGCTGGTCGGCGCCTTCGCCATTGCTGCGGCCCTGGTCAAGCAGAAGACGAGCGGCGAGGGGGCATTCCTCGACGTGTCGATGCTGGAATGCACGCTCTCGGCGCTCGGCTGGCCGGTGTCCAACTATCTGACCGCCGGCGTCGAGCCGCGGCCGATGGGCAATGAGAACATGACGGCCGCACCGTCGGGCGCGTTCCGCACCGGCGAGGGGCTGCTCAACATCGCCGCCAACAAGCAGGAGCAGTTCGTCACGCTTTCCCAACTGATCGGACGGCCCGAACTGGCGTCGGATCCGCGCTTTGCCGAGCGCGAGGCGCGCAAGCAGAATCGCGCCGCGCTGAAGGCGCTGATCGAGGATGCGCTGGCGGGCGCCTCGGCCGCCGCCTGGGAGGAAAAGCTCAACCGCGCCGGCGTGCCGGCCGGGCGGGTGCTGACGATCCCGCAGGTGCTCGCCGGCGCCTCCATGCACGTCGCCCAGCACGTTGATGGCCGAAGCCATCGCATTGTTGATGCC
>NZ_RZOS01000227.1:0-9147 GCF_004022605.1 Mesorhizobium sp. M4B.F.Ca.ET.089.01.1.1 | reverse complement strand
GCGGCGTGCGTCTCGGCACCAGTTGCTGCAGGATGTTCGGATTGAGCAGCAGGTTCGGGTTGACCTCCACGCCCGGCTTGCGAAGCGGGACGCAGTTTGGATATTTTCCGGTCGTCCCGGTCGGGCAGCGCCGCAGGATGATGATCGGCTGGCACTGGCCGTTGATCAGCTGCGAACCCGGCGCGCATTCCTGCCGGACCCTACGGCAGGCGCCGTCACGGACCTCGGTGCCACGCGGGCAGACGCACTCGCCACGCTTGTTGTGGACCTGGCCGCGAATGGTGCACTGCTCCAGTTCGGGCTTCTTCTGCCGGCAGGCGCCGTCGCGGATCTCCGTACCCCTCGGGCAGACACAATTGCCGTTGGCGTCGTGGATCTGGCCGCGGATCGTGCACTGCTCGGGCTGTGGCCGGATCGGCCGGCAGGCGCCGTTGCGCAGCTCTGTCCCCTTCGGGCAGACGCAATCGCCATCGGCATTGCGGACCTGGCCGGGGATGCGGCACTGCTCCGGTTTCGGCCGGATCGGCCGGCAGTCGCCATTGCGCACCTCGGTTCCCTTCGGGCAGACGCAATCGCCGTCCGCGTCGTGGACCTGGCCGCGAATGGTGCACTGCTCGGGCTTCTGCTTGTCCCGCACGCAGGCATTCGCGATCCTGTCGAGATGCGTGCCCTTGGGGCAGTAGCAGCTGTCGCCGTCCGCCGACGGCACCGAGCCGGGTATGGTGCAGCCTTGCGTGATCTTCACGCAGGCGCCGTTCTCGAGCTCGGTTCCGCGCGGACAGACACAGCGCCCGTCCTCGGTGCGGATCTGGCCCTTGAGCAGCACGCAGGGCTTGGGCTTCGGCTCGACGATGACGCCGCCGCCCGTGCACTGGCCGTTGCGGTAGGTGGTGCCTTCGGGGCAGACGCAGCGGCCGGCATCGTTCATGACGAAACCTGCCGAGCACTGTTTCTTCACCTCGTTCCTGATGGTGAAGGGATGGCACGCATAGGCCCTGCCGCGATTGCCCTGGATGTTGGCCTGATCGCCGGCAAGCACGTCGCCGCCGCCCTGCACCCGCGTATCCGGGGACAGGACGCCAACGCAGTTCTGACCGTTGACCGTGCCCTGCAGATTGGCCAGGCGGCCGTCATCGGGGATGACCATGGTGACATTGTGCACGTGGCTTTCCCCGGCGCCGAGCGTCAGGTTGGCAATGCAGGACAAAGGCAGCGTCGTCGGTTCCGGCGAGCAGCCGAAGGGCGGCTCAATCGACGTGATCTCGACGCCTTCCAGCCTGCCCAGTCCTTCCACGCCGATCGCATCGCCGATCCGGACCGGACCGGAGAAGGCGGCCGGCCCATCGTTCGTGATGGTGATCTCGAACGAGCAGGGCTGGCCGGGCTGGCATTCGCTGTCGCCGGTCTTCTCGACGCGGATGGTCGGAGCCCCGCCGCCCTTGGCGCAAGCCTGGCCGATCGGATAGACGATGTCGTCTCCCGGCGCCGGCCCGTAGGAGCCGCGCGCGCAGTTCTCGAACTCGCCATTGGCCGAGACCGTCACGTCGAAGTGCCTGGAGGTTCCGGGCGTCATCACGGCGCCGGGAATCTGGCAAGACAGCGTGTTGGCCGGAACCGGTCCGCAGGCCCATTCCGCGCCGTCGGGAGTGACGGTCTGGATCTGGACCGGCGCGCCACCGGCCACCAGCGTGGCGGCATCGTTGACCCGCACCGGACCGGTGGGGGCCGCCGTGCCGGCGTTGCTGACGGTGATGCGGCAGGAAACCACCGCGGCACCGGCCAGCGAGCCGTTGCACACCTTGGTGATGCGCAGGCCGGGCTTGCCGCCATTGGGATGGCGGAAGCGTTCCTTGGCGCAGGCCTTGTTGTTGGTGAGGTCGACCTCACCGGGGATCGCCCTGACCTCGGCGCAGTTCTCGACGCTGTCAGACTGGTAGTTTGCCGGCATCACCGCCTTGACGACGATCGACGTCGACGCGCCAGGCATCAGCACGATGCCGGGATTGTCGCAACGGAACTGGCCGGGGCCGTTCGGTCCACAGCTCCAGGGCGGAGACGGGCCGAAGGTCGAGGAGGCCGGCGCGCCGCCGGGATAGCTGTCGACGACCGTCAGCGGTCCGTTATAGGGGACGCTGCCGTTGTTGATGAGGTCGATGACGAAGTAGCAGATGCCGTCAGCCGTGCAGACCGGGATGCGGGCACGCTTCTTCAGGATCAGGTCGACCTTCTTCTCGACCGGCGGCCGGCACTCGGGGTCGCGATCGCCACGCCGGCAGATCGGGATCGAGGCGCAGCCGCGATCGTTCTGCTGGCTGCCGAACAGCGGCTTGCCGCTGGCCTGGTAGTCGTAGATGGCGCAGTTGCGCAGCGCGCGTCCCTGCCAGCCCGGCGCCGGCTTGAAGCCGAGCTTGAGGTCGACAAAGGCGCCTGGGTTGAGCGTGGTCACCGGATGGGTGCAGGTCATCGGCGTGACGCCGGGCACGCAGACCCAGGGCGGGTTCGGGCCGGAATCCAGCACCGAGCCGGCCGGCAACGTCACCTCGTCGAGCACGATCTTGCCGTGATAGGGGGTGCCGCCGACATTGCTGACCCTGATGGTGAAGTCGCAGCCGCCGGCCATCGTGCAACGCGTGACATCGGCGCGCTTCTCGACCTTGAGGTCCGGCTCCTTGTCGGGCGGGCATCTGAGATCGCGCGGGATGACGATGTCGATGGTCTGCGTGCAGCACAGGCCCCAGCCCTCCTCCGGACCGGCATAGGTCTCGATGCCGGTGACGATGAGGTGGATGACATCACCGGGCGATGCGCCGACGATCTTCCAGTTGAGCACGCCGCCGCCCGCCGGCACCAGCTGCGTGTCGGGGATGATGGTGATGCCGGGCGTGGTCGTCGAGACCTGCACCCACTTGCCGCCCATCTCCGGGCCGACAGGCATGTGGTAGATGAAGGCGCCGCCGCCGGGCACGCAATCGACCGTGCCGCGCTCCACCTTGAAGCATTCCTTGCCGGGAGGTGGTGGTGGCGGATTACATTTGGTCAAGTCGATGCGGATCGAGGTCTTCTCGCCGGTGAGGAAATCGCCGTCATCCGGCTTGCCCGGATCCTGCGACGGGATGATGGTCCCCGGGCCGCCTCCCATCGACACTTTGATCGTGCCCTGGTTGTCGACCATGGCCGGCGCGGGGAACGCCGCGTGGTCGATCTTGGCCACGATCTGGAAGGTGATGGTGCGTTCGTTCGCGGCGCCCATGCCGTCGAGATCGCTGGCGGAAATCCGGAAATCGGAAACCGTCGCGGTGTCGTTCGGGTCCGCCGAGGTGCTGATCACCGCACCGGGCAGAGCGCCGCCGCCGGCATCGGTGCCGTCGCCGGACACATGCACGCTGACGATCTGCAGGCCATGCGGAAGCTGGTCCTTGAAGTCGAGCCTGGCGTTCTTCAGCGCATTGGCAAGCACGGGATTGGCAAAGGCTTGCGCATTGCCGCGCAGGCCGAACGTCAGCGTGTAGAAGGCATAGTCGCAACTTCTCTGGCCGCCCTTCTTGGTGAAGAACGGCACGATGCGCCCCGGCTCGGGATTGACGACACGGGGATTGTCGAGCTCAAGCCTGGGTTCCGGGCCTGCGGCCTCGACGATCTTGGCCGGGATGGGGTCCTCGGCGAAGGCCGGCAGTGCCGGCATCATGGCGACCGCGATACCGGCCGCCATCAGCCAGCGCGCGCCGCGCCTGGCATATGACAGGGGTTTCATGATCGTCTCCATGACGGTGGGTTTGCTGCTGCTCGGAGCAAGCGGGGAAAGCGCGGAAATGGTCATCTTTCCCTCCCTCACGGTTCGCAGCTGACGGCTGGGGTTCTGAGCGGCAGGGTCATTTTGCAGCAAGGGTAGTAGCCGCCCTTGTCGCGGTCTGACTGCCTGTAGAAGCAGAGCCCAACATCGACCGTGTCGCCCGGATAATGGCCGGTGATGCCGATCGTGTATGGCGTGCCCGGCGCATGCGACATGGGTGAGGTCACCCCGACGCCTGGCGTCTTGGACAGAGCCTTGATCGAATCGCCGCCGAAGCCGGCATGGTCATGGAGATAGAGATCGGCCTCGAGGCCCGAGGGCGTGCAGAAGTACTGGACATCCTCGACATCGAGACAGGGAGGCAGATTGCCGGGCGGTGGAAAGTCCGGCGGATAGAATGGCGGCAGGTAACCGCCAGGAATTTCCTCATAGTAGCCGGCACGGCCCTCGCAGGGACGCCAGACCCTGACGTCGCCGACATGGCCTTCCACTTCCGGGTCCTCGAAATAGCTGTCGAAGTCGACGAACCAGGAGCCGAAGGGCGGCACGTTGGCCGGCTTGACCAGTGGGGTCGGTGTGAACTGGACGCCATGCACGGCAAAAGGCCCGCCAGCGGCGAGCTGCTCGGCAAGCGCCGGATTGTCACGCAACTTATCGCCGGTGTTGACCAGCGTGTCGGTGCAGACACTGGTGTCGAGATTGCCCTCGGCGTCATAGCCATATTGCAGGTCGACGCCGCCGGCCGACTGGCGGTTGCCTTGCGGGAAGCCGATCGCATATTCCTGCGGCTCTTCCACCCAGACCGATTCCGTCGCCGGATCGTCGGGATTCTCGCGCCAGTAGCGGATGACCTCGCCCTTGCCGGAATCGGCGAAGCGGCTGTAATCGTAGCGGTTTTCCACCGGGCCGCGCTGGGCCAGGTACATGAAGCCCTTGTTGTCGAAAGCGATG
The DNA here is from genome assembly GCF_004022605.1 of Mesorhizobium sp. M4B.F.Ca.ET.089.01.1.1. Taxonomy (NCBI): domain Bacteria; kingdom Pseudomonadati; phylum Pseudomonadota; class Alphaproteobacteria; order Hyphomicrobiales; family Phyllobacteriaceae; genus Mesorhizobium; species Mesorhizobium sp. M4B.F.Ca.ET.089.01.1.1. The sequence continues at coordinate 4,406 of NZ_RZOS01000227.1, read as the reverse complement.
CCGGTGACGGCGTAGTCCTTGTCGGCCTTGACCGTCAGCTCCCAGCGCGGATCGCCGGCGAAGCGGCCGTCGCGGGCAATGCCCACCGACCAGACCTCCGCCTTTTCGCCGACCGTATAGTAGATCCGGCCGCCGTGATAGGCGACCGCCCAGACGCGGCGCTCGTCCTGGGTGTAGCCCCATGTGTCGGGGTCTTCGCTGTCGAAGGCGGCGCCCTGGATGTCCATGACGGCGCCGTCGTCGGCGACCGGGTCGAGCCCGTGCGCCGGGCGTCCGGCGACGCCATGGTCGAACGTGTCGATCAGCATGCCGTTGGCGTCGATGCGATGGATCAGGCCAGTGTCGAGATCGGAGGCGAAGAACTGGCGATGGATGGGGTCGAAGGAAAGGTTGCCGATGCCGGGCCCGCTGTTGGTGTCGATATCGGCGAATTTCGCAACGGCGCCGGTAATGCCGTCGATCTTCCAGATCGTGCCCGGCCCGCCGCCATTCTCGGTGCCGAACTGGCCTTCCATGAAGGCAGCACCGGCAGCGCCGCGGCGCTCTCGCTCGGGCCGTCCGTCACTGTCGGCGTCGGGCGTGACGATCTCGATGCCGTGCAGCGAAGTCGCGGCGGCATAGAGGTTCGGGATGCCCGACGGCACGCCATCACGCACGCCGTCGTCATAGGTGAGGCCGAAGACCTCGCCGATCTGGCCGGCCGTCACCTCGAAGGGCGGCGGCGTGTAGACGAGCTGGCCCGAGGCCGGGCCGCCGAGATGCGAGACGTCGAAGACGCGCAAGGAGGCGCGGCTGGTGTCGATGAAGGTTTCGTCGACCGGATCGACGCCGGGCGGAAGGCCCCCCTCTTCGGACTCGGAAGAGTCGAAATTGGGGATGACGGTGCCGGGGAAGCCGGTCACCGCCATCGAGCCAGGATAGATGATCTGGGTTTCCTGCGCGCCGGCAGGGCTGCCGAGCCACAGGCCGGCGCTGAGCGCAAGAGCAAGAAATCCGCTGGTTGCCTTTGCCGCGCGGCGCAAACGGCCGGCACGAGCGTGCGCAAGAGCGCCTTGGTCGCAGGACATAGAACTCCCCCCGAAGTCTATGGAAGAACCATCCGGCATTGCCGCGCGAATCAGGGCAAGGCTCGGCGTTCCGGCACGTTCTTCCCTGATCGAATTGTCTGCTTTCCTCATGCTCACGATACGCCGGCTCTTACGCAGGGTCAACGGAATCAGCGGAAAGCCCAGCGCATCGACCCTGTCCCGAAGACGGTGGTCGCGCCGAGCTTCTGTTGTTCCCGGAGACCGTGGAGCCTCTGGGTTTCTGGTCATTGGGTTTTCCTTTCCCGGGCCGCACCATGCGGCGCCTGAGCGTCAGTCGCGGGCTGACGCGGAAAGGTTCATGCCGCCGCCGATGGAATCCTGCGGCCGGCTTTCCGCCACGGCGGCCTTCTGTTAGCGTTGGTGCGGATAAGGGTTGGATAGTCAGGGAGGGGGCATGACAGGCAAGCGCCTCATACTGCTGCTGGCGTCGCTCGTCCTTTCGTCGCCGGCATTGCCGTCGGCGGCCAAGACCCTGGTCTACTGCACCGAGGCCAGTCCCGACACATTCGATCCGGCACTTGCCTCCGGCACCCGCGATGCGTCGGCGACCGCGCTCTACAACCGCATTGTCGAGTTCGAACCCGGCACGACCAAAGTGCGTCCCGGCCTCGCCGAAAAATGGGAGGTCTCCGACGACGGGCTGACCTACACATTCCATCTGCGGCGCGGCGTGCGATTCCACAGCATCGAAGGCTTCACCCCGACGCGCGACTTCAATGCCGACGACGTGCTGTTCACTTTCGAGCGCCAGGGCAGCGCCGGGAACCCTTTCCACAACTATGCCGGCCGCCAGTACATCTATTTCGACGGCATCGGCATGCCGGACCTCGTCGTCGGCTGGCGCAAGCTCGACGACTACACCGTCGTCATGACGCTGAAGGCGCCGCACTCGCCGATGCTGGCCGATCTGGCGCTGGATTTCGCGTCGGTCGTCTCGAAGGAATATGCCGACAGGCTGCTGGCGGAGAAGCGTCCGCTGGACCTGGCGACAAGGCCGGTCGGAACCGGTCCGTTCCAGCTTGTCGACTATCAGCAGGATGCGGTCATCCGCTACAAGGCCAATCCGGACTACTGGCGCGGCCGGGCGAAGATCGACGATCTGGTCTTCGCCATCACCACCGATGCCAGCATCCGCATGGCAAAGCTGCGCGCCGGCGAGTGCGATGTCATGCCCTATCCCAATCCGGCCGACCTCGAGGCGATCAAGGCCGCGCCCGGCATCAGGCTGATGCAGCAGGAGGGCCTCAACACCGGCTATCTCGCCTTCAATACCTTGCAGAAGCCGTTCGACGATCCGCGCGTCAGGAAGGCGATCGACATGGCCATCGACAAGAAGGCGATCGTCGATGTCGTTTTCCGCGGCACCGGCGAACTGGCTCGCAATCCGCTGCCGCCGACCTCATGGGCCTATGACAAGTCCGCTCCCGGCGATGGCTACGATCCCGATGGCGCCAGGCGCGAGCTCGCCGCCGCCGGCGTCCATGATCTGCGCATGAAAGTCTGGGCGATGCCTGTGCAGCGGCCCTACAACCCCAACGCCCGGCTAATGGCCGAGATGATCCAGTCGGATCTCGCCAAGATCGGCGTCGGTGTCGATATCGTCACCTATGAATGGGCCGAGTATCTCGCCCGCTCGAAGGCGCGCGACCGCGATGGCGCCATGCTGTTCGGCTTCACCGGCGACAATGGCGATCCGGACAATTTCCTGTCAGTGCCGCTCGGCTGCGCCGGCGTCGGCACCACCAACCGCGCCAACTGGTGTTTTGCCGCTTTCGACGCGCTGCTCAAGCAGGCGGCGGCCATCGTCGATCCCGCCGCCCGTGCGAAGCTCTATGTCGAGGCGCAGCGACTGTTCCGGGAACAGACGCCATGGGTGGTCATCGCGCATTCGGTGGTGTCGATCCCGATGCGCGAACGGGTTCGAGGCTACGTCATGGATCCTTTCGACCACCATGACTTCTCCGGCGTCGACATCCAGGACTGACCGCCCGGTGGCGGCCGCGGACCTCGACGTCTATGTGGAGAGCCTCAGCAATTTCGGCTCGTCGCGGGAATACTCGATCCAGTCGCTGCTGCCTCATGTGGAAGAGGCCGGGCTGAAGGTGCGCGTGCTCGATCGTCCGGCGGGCGGCAGCCGTGCGCCGGCCGCCCTGCTGCATGTCGACCTGACGGAAGTGCCGCAAGAATATTCCCAGATCGGCATTCTCTACCAGCGCACCATCAACGGCCGCGCCCTCTCCATCCACCGGCACCTCTATTCGACGCTCAGGCTGAACTACGGCGACAGCCACCCGGGCCCGGTCGTCGTCAAGACGGTGCTCAACAGCCGGGGCCGGCCCGAGCTGCGCTGGCGGCAATACCGCAATGGCTGGACGCGGGCAGCGCATGCGTTGCGCAAGATCGCGACGCCGGACTACAAGGAGCGCCTGTGCCCGCGCTACCGCGTCTACGGCACGATCGCCGAGGTTCCGGCGGAGGTCTGGCGCGACGAGAGGCTGATGGTGGAGAAATTCGCTTTCGACAGCCTCGACCTGCCGATCGTGAAACATCGCTACATGTTCCTGCTCGGCGCCGAACTCAACATGCGGCAGGTCTACGAAGACGTGCTGTGCGCGGGCGCCAAGATTGTCAGCAACGAAGTGGGCGGCGCGGTTCCCGACGAGGTCAGGGCGGTGCGGGAGAAGCTCCACCTCGATTACGGCGCGATCGACTATTTCATCGTCGACGGCAAGGGCATCGTTGTCGATGCCAACAAGACGGTCGGTTCCAATCCGAGCTGGCTGAAGCGCAATTTGTTCCGGCAGGAATTCGACCGCCGCATGGCCGAGGCGCTGATCGGCTTCATCCGCGGCTGAGCGAAAGACGCCGGCTCACCAGATCCAGTCGCCCTTGCCGAGCGCCGTTGCGGCCTCGACGATGCGGGTGAAGCTGGCGCGCGCCCGGCCGACCGTGTGCCGGGCCCTCAGGTAGCCGTGCACAAGCCCCGGTTCCTCGAACCAGTATGCATGCCCGCCGGCCGCGACGACGCGGTCGCGATAGGCCTCGCCGTCGGAGGACAGCGGGTCGCATTCGGCGGTGATCAGCACGGTCGGCGGCAGGTAGGCGAAGTCGGCATCGGCGAGCGGCGCCAGCGTGATGTCGCCGGTGCGGTCCTCGCCACCGGTGCGGATGTGCTTGTAGAATTCGAGGTCGCGCACGGTCAGCATCGGTGCTTCGGCATGCGTCACATAGGAGCCACGAGACCGGTCGCCGCCGAGGCCGGGATAGATCAGCAGCTGGCCGACGGGTTTTTTGGCATGGCCGCGCGTCGCATGGCTG
>NZ_RZOS01000226.1:0-9162 GCF_004022605.1 Mesorhizobium sp. M4B.F.Ca.ET.089.01.1.1 | reverse complement strand
GCCGGTGGCGCAGCATGTCCGCGCCCTGATGCGGCGCAGCGGCGTCAGCCATATTGCGAGAGGGCCGCGCCAGGCGACACGCGCCAACAGCGCTGGCCTGACCCAGCGCCAGATGGAGGTGCTGCAGCTGATCGAGCGCGGCTTCTCCAACAAGCGGATAGCCGAGCATCTGACCATCTCGCCGAAGACGGTCGATCACCATGTCTCGGCGGTGCTGGGCAAGCTGGACGCGGTCTCGCGCGGCGAGGCGTCCGCCGCCGCGCGCGCTTCAGGACTGGTGTGATCGCGAACGGCCGCGCTGCCCCTCATCCGGCCCTTCGGGCCACCTTCTCCCCGTTTCACGGGGAGAAGGAAGGTCGCCTTGTTCTGACGCAATTCCGGGCGGAAAACCGCTTCACACTTTTCCTGGAATTGCTCTCAAGCGAACGCGCCGTGGCAGTGCTTGTATTTCTTGCCGGAGCCGCAGGGGCAGGCCTCGTTGCGGCCGATCTTGCCCCAGGTGGCGGGGTTGTTCGGGTCGCGGTCCTCCGCCGCGACGATCGCATTGGATTCCTGGCGCACCAGGAGCGCCGTCTCGCCGCCCTGGAAGTCGTCCTCGCCAGTCGTGCCGTCGATATGGCTGCCGAACATGTCGGGCGCCTCGGGCGGCGGCGCTTCGGCGGCCTGGCGGACCAGCTCGACACGCATCAGCTGCGCGGTGACGGCCTGACGCAGATTGCCGAGCATGCCCTGGAACAGCTCGAAGGCTTCGCCCTTGTATTCCTGCAGCGGATCGCGCTGGGCGTAGCCGCGGAAGCCGACGACCGAACGCAGATGGTCGAGATTGACGATGTGCTCGCGCCAGAGGTGGTCCAGCGTCTGCAGCACCACCGAGCGTTCGACATAGCTCATCACGTCGGGGCCGAAACGCTCGGCGCGTTCCTTGGCGGCCGTCTCGGCGGCGGCGGTGATGCGCTCGCGGATGTCGTCCTCGGCGATGCCTTCTTCCTTGGCCCACTCCTCGACCGGCAGGTCGAGGTTGAGGAACTCGGCCACTTCGGCCTTGAGGCCGGCGACATTCCACTGCTCGGCATAGGCGTTTTCGGGAATGTTCTTGGCGACGATCTCCTCGATGACGCCGTCGCGCATCTCGGCGACCGTTTCCGACAGGCCTTCGCCGTCCATCAGCTCGATGCGCTGCTCGAACACCACCTTGCGCTGGTCGTTGGAGACGTCGTCATATTTCAACAGGTTCTTGCGGATGTCGAAGTTGCGCGCCTCGACCTTCTTCTGCGCTTTTTCCAGCGCCTTGTTGATCCAGGGATGGATGATCGCCTCGTCTTCCTTGAGGCCGAGCTTCTGCAGCATGCCGTCCATGCGCTCGGATCCGAAGATGCGCATCAGGTCGTCCTGCAGGGACAGGAAGAATTTCGAACGGCCAGGATCGCCCTGGCGGCCGGAGCGGCCGCGAAGCTGGTTGTCGATGCGGCGCGATTCATGGCGCTCGGTGGCGAGCACGTAGAGGCCGCCGGCGGCGAGCGCCTTTTCCTTCAGGCGGGCGACGTCGTCGCGGATTGCCTTTTCCTTGGCCTCGCGCTCCGGCCCTTCCGGCAGGTCGCCGAGCTCCTCGGCGATGCGCATTTCGGCGTTGCCGCCGAGCTGGATGTCGGTGCCGCGGCCGGCCATGTTGGTGGCGATGGTGATGGCGCCGGGCTTGCCGGCCTGGGCGACGATGGCCGCCTCGCGCTCGTGGTGGCGGGCATTGAGCACTTCGAAACTCTTGAAGCCGTCCTTGCGCAGGCGCTCGGCGAGCTGCTCGGATTTCTCGATCGAGGTGGTGCCGACCAGGATCGGCTGGCCCTTGTCGCGCGCTTCCTTGATCTCCTTGACGATCGCCTTGTACTTCTCGTCGACGGTCCGGTAGACCTCGTCGTCCTCGTCCTTGCGCACGACCGGCAGGTTGGTCGGGATCTCGGTGACCTCGAGATTGTAGATGTTGCCGAACTCCTCGGCCTCGGTCAGCGCCGTGCCGGTCATGCCGGCGAGCTTGTCGTAGAGGCGGAAATAGTTCTGGAAGGTGACGGACGCCAGCGTCTGGTTCTCCGGCTGGATCGCCACGTGCTCCTTGGCCTCGAGCGCCTGGTGCAGGCCTTCAGAATAGCGGCGGCCGGGCATCATGCGTCCGGTGAACTCGTCGATGATGACGATCTCGCCGTTGCGCACGATATAGTCCTTGTCGCGCTGGAACAGCTGGTGCGCCTTGAGCGCATTGTTGACATGGTGGACGATGGCGACGTTCTCGACGTCGTAAAGCGACTCGCCCTTCAGAAGGCCGGCGTCGCGCAGCATGTTCTCGAGCTTCTCGGTGCCCTCCTCGGTGAAGATCGAGGTCTTCTGCTTCTCGTCGATCTCGTAGTCGGCCGGGCCGAGCTTGAGCATGAAGGCGTCGATGGTGTTGTACATCTCCGAACGGTCCTCGAGCGGACCGGAGATGATCAGCGGCGTGCGCGCCTCGTCGACCAGGATGGAATCGACTTCGTCGACGATGGCGTAGCTGTGACCGCGCTGCACCATCTGCGCGCGCTCGTATTTCATGTTGTCGCGCAGATAGTCGAAGCCGAGCTCGTTGTTGGTGGCGTAGGTGACGTCGGCGGCGTAGGCGGCGCGACGCTCCTCGTCGGAAAGGCCGTGGACGATGACGCCGACGGTGAGGCCGAGGAACTTGTAGATGCGGCCCATCCATTCGGAGTCGCGGGTGGCGAGGTAGTCGTTGACGGTGACGACGTGGACGCCCTTGCCGGCGAGCGCATTGAGATAGACGGGCAGGGTGCCGACCAGGGTCTTGCCCTCGCCGGTGCGCATCTCGGCGATGCCGCCATTGTGCAGCACCATGCCGCCGATCAGCTGCACGTCGAAAGGACGCAGGCCGAGCACGCGGCGCGCGGCCTCGCGCACAGTGGCGAAGGCCGGGATCAAGAGATCATCGAGCGAGGCGCCATTGGCGATATCCTGGCGGAACTTTTCCGTGCGGCCGCGAAGCTCGACGTCGGAAAGCGCCCGCATCTCGTTTTCCATGGCATTGATGGCCTCGACCCGCGGCCGGGTCGCCTTCACCCGGCGATCGTTGGAGGAGCCGAAAACCTTACGGGCGAGACCGCCGAGACTGACCATCCAATGGCCCTTTCGATAGCATTCTTAATCGTTGCGACAGGCACCGGGCGGCCCCATCAAATCCGCGTGAAACGCGGACAAACGCAAAAAGCGCCCGGAAAACGGTTCTGGACGCAAAGTCGTTGGACAGATAAGAGGGGGCTCAAACGATGTCAACGCCGCGCTGGTCCTGCCGACCGCGCCAAATTCCGCCACAATCTGGCCGATCTGAAGCCATTCAGCCCAAGCAATCCCCACCGGAGTTAATCTTGATGACCTTATCGTTCCGCCGTGCGTCGCTCGCCAGCCTTGGCCTGGCATTCGGACTGTCGGCTCTGTCGCTGTCGCCGCTGATGGCGCAGGAAACCGCCCCGGCCCAGCCGGCTGCCCCGGCCGCGGCCGCCAAGCCGGTCGATCCGAACGCCGTGGTCGCGACGATCAACGGCCAGCCGCTGACCGAGGCGGACCTTGGGCTTGCGGAAGGCGAGCTGTCGCAGCAGTTCCAGCAACTGCCGCCGGAACAGCGCCGCGCGGCCGCCCTTTCGGCGGCCATAGAGATCCGCGTCATGGCGGCCCAGGCGGTCGCCACCGGCCTCGACAAGGATGCCGACTTCCAGCGCCGCATGGCGTTCCTGCAGCAGCGCGCGCTGCATGGCGAGATGGTCGAGAAGGGCGTCGTCAACAAGGTGACCGACGCCGAGATTCGCGCCCGCTACGACCAGGAGATCGCCAACACGCCGCCGGTCAACGAGGTGCACGCCCGTCACATCCTCGTGAAGACCAAGGAAGAGGCAGAGGCGATCATCAAGCAGCTCGACGGCGGCGCCGATTTCCAGAAGCTTGCCAACGAGCACACCAGCGATCCGAGCGGCAAGTCCAACGGCGGCGATCTCGGCTGGTTCGGACCGGGGCAGATGGTTCCCGAGTTCGACAAGGCGGCGTTCGCGCTCGAGGTCGGCAAATACACCAAGGAGCCGGTGCAGTCGCAGTTCGGCTGGCACGTCATCAAGCTCGAGGACAAGCGCGCCAAGCAGCCGCCGGCCTTCGAGGAGGTCAAGGACCAGGCCAAGCAGGCCGTCATCCGCGACAAGTATTTCGCGCTGGTGAAGCAGCTGCGCGCCGACGCCAAGGTCGAGATCCCCGACGCCAACCTGAAGAAGGCGGTCGAGACGATCGAAAGCGGCAAGTAAGGCCCGCGACAGCTCATCAGTCTTGCGAAGGGCGCCGTTCGGCGCCCTTTTCTTTTGCGGCATGGAAACAAGCGTGTCGTGCCGGCAGCCCGAGCCCGGCGGCTCAGCGCTTGGCGGAAATGCCGGAGATCACATAGCGGACGGCAGTGCGCAGCGTCGCCTGGTCCTCGTCGAGCCGGTTGGTAAGAAGGTGCCTCCAGGCATAGGAGGCGATGAGGTCGGCGACGATGCCGGCATCGACTTCGGGCGCGACCTCGCCGCGCGCCTTGGCGCGCTCGATCACCTGGCCGGTGTGGGCGCGGCGTCCGGTCGCGTAGCCGGCCAGGGCCGCCGCAGCGTGGCTATCCGACTGCGCCTCGGCGATCAGCGATCTGAACACATTGCCCGACGCTGTCAGGCGCCAGTGCGCGAACAGGTTCTTCAGGAAGCCGACAAGATCGTCCTCGAGATTGCCGGTGTCGGGGACGTCGACCCGCTTCTGCCGCTGGTAGACGTCGAGCAGCAGGGCGGCCTTGCTCGGCCACCAGCGATAGATGGTCGGCTTGCCGGCCCGCGCCCGGCGCGCCACCGCCTCGATCGAGAAGCCGGAATAGCCGGCCTCCGCCAGCACCGCCTCGGCGGCGTCGAGAATGGCGTCGGCGCTGTCGGGATTGCGCCTGGCGCCGATCGATTTGCGCCCGGTTCCGGCGGCCTCGCCCATCTGCCTTGTCCTTGCCGATATGTCTTGCCCGCAGGATACAAGGCTTCTCGGTGAAACGATACGGCCCGTTCCGGGGCCTCCCCAAATGCGCGGCCTTGCAGGCGTGCGGAGCGGGTTGGCGCGGCCGGCAGGAGCGACGAAAACGCCCTTGCGCCGGCGCGTCGTATCGGGCAAACCGGCCTTCCCCAGCGTTTCCGCCGCCCGAGGTCCTCATGTCCGCAACGATTTCGCCGCTCGCGCCGAAGAAATATCCAAAAATGCCCGCGATCGAGGGCGTGCGCATCGCCACCGCCGAGGCGGGGCTCAAATACAAGAACCGCACCGACCTCCTGGCCATGGTCTTCGATCCGGGCACCGCCGTCGCCGGGGTGTTCACCAAGTCGAAATGCCCGTCGGCGCCGGTCGATTTCTGCCGGCAGAACCTCGGCGCCGGCAAGGCGCGCGTGCTGGTGGTCAATTCCGGCAACGCCAATGCCTTCACCGGCAAGAAGGGCCGCGCGTCAACGGCGCTGACCGGCGAGGCGGCGGCCAAGGCCGCCGGATGCGCGACGAGCGAGGTGTTCCTGGCCTCCACCGGCGTCATCGGCGAGCCGCTCGACACGGCCAGGTTCAGCCATCTGCTCGCCGGGCTGGTCAAGGACGGCAAGCCCGACCTGTGGACCGAGGCGGCCAAGGCCATCATGACGACCGACACCTATCCGAAGGTGGCGACGGCGACGGTGAAGCTCGGCGACGCCGACGTCACCATCAACGGCATCGCCAAGGGCGCCGGCATGATCGCGCCCGACATGGCGACCATGCTCTCCTTCATCGCCACCGACGCGCCGATCGCCGCACCCGTGCTGCAGGATCTGTTGTCGCGCGGCACCGCCAAGACCTTCAACGCGGTCACCGTCGACAGCGACACCTCGACCAGCGACACGCTGCTGCTGTTCGCCACCGGCGCCGCTGCCAAGCGCGGCGCGGCCGCGATCAGCGATGCCAAGGACGCGCGGCTCGGCGCCTTCCGCCGTGCGCTCGGCAAGGTGCTGAAGACGCTGGCGCTGCAGGTGGTGCGCGACGGCGAGGGCGCGCGCAAGCAGGTCGAAGTCACCGTTACCGGCGCCAAGTCGGCCCGTTCGGCCAAGCGCATCGCGCTGTCGATCGCCAATTCGCCGCTGGTCAAGACGGCCGTCGCCGGCGAGGACGCCAATTGGGGCCGCGTCGTCATGGCGGTCGGCAAGGCCGGCGAGCCCGCCGACCGCGACCTTTTGTCGATCTGGTTCGGCGACAACAGGCTGGCGCATGAGGGCGAGCGCGATCCGGCCTATTCCGAGGAAGCGACCTCGGCCTATATGAAGCGCGACGATATCCGCATCCGCGCCGATATCGGCATCGGCCGCGGCAAGGCGACGGTGTGGACGTGCGACCTCACCAAGGAATATGTCGCCATCAACGGCGATTACCGGAGCTGAGGGCGTTGGTGTCCAGACATCCGGCAAGCATGCTCGCGACCGTCCGCCGCTACGAGGCGGCCGGTTTCCGCGCCTGGCCGGCGGCCGCCGTCCATTATGACGGCACCTGGGTGGTACGGCTGACGGCCGGGCATCCGGCCAAGCGGCTGAACTCCGTCAATCCGCTCGACCCCGGCGACACCCAGCACATCGCCGAGCGCATCGGCCGCGCCAGCCGGCGTTTTGACGCCTATGGCCGGCCGCTGACGTTCCGCATATCGCCGCTGTCAGGCCCTGTCCTTTCCAGACATCTCGACAGCGAAGGCTGGAGCAGCTTCGACGAATCCCTGGTGATGCGGCTGCCGCTGGCCGACGCCCGGCTCGACACGGCCATGGACCAGATTCCGCTGAAAGACATCAGCCGCTTCATCGGCGCGTCGCTGAAGGTCAGCGGCTCGGACGTGTCGCTCAGGCCAGGCCTGTCGGAGATCATCGGCGCCATCCAGCCCGAGGCCGGGCTGTTCGCGCTCGAGGACGGCAACGAACCGCTGGCGACGCTGATCTGCGTCCATGACGGCGACCTCGCCGGATTGTTCGAGATCGCCACCGACAGATCGGTGCGCAACCAAGGCCACGGCCGCAACCTTATCCTGTCGGCGCTGAAATGGGCGCGGCTGCGCGGCGCGCGGGAGGCCTGGCTGCAGGTCGAAGCGGGCAACGCGCCGGCGCTGGGGCTCTACCGCTCGCTGGGCTTCGAGGAGGTCTACCGCTACCACTATCGTCGGCCGCCCGGCGCATGAGCGAGGTCAAGCCAGCCGGCAAGCGCCTGCTTCTCGTCGCCGCCTGCGCGCTGGTCGACGCCGACGGGCGCGTGTTGCTGGCGCAACGCCCCGAAGGCAAGCAGCTCGCCGGCCTGTGGGAATTCCCGGGCGGCAAGGTCGAGCCCGGTGAAACACCGGAGGAGTGCCTGATCCGAGAACTCCAGGAGGAACTCGGCATCGAAACGGACATCCCCTGTCTCGCGCCGCTCACCTTCGCCAGCCACAGCTACGATGATTTTCACCTGCTGATGCCGCTCTTCGTCTGCCGCCGCTTCCGCGGAATCGCGCAGCCAAAGGAAGGGCAGGGGCTGAAATGGGTGCGGCCGCGCCAGATGCGCGACTATCCGATGCCGCCGGCCGACGCGCCGCTGATCCAGTTCCTCATCGATCTCCTGTGAGAGCCTGGGCGCTGGTTTTAGCCAGCGTTAATGGAAGATTTATCCCGGTGTGGAAAATTGAGGCAAAGCCGGGTCCCGGCCGATTCGCGTGGGGAGCGATTGCATGAGCCTCGACAAAGACTGGGACTCGATCCGGCCGGAGCGCGGCTTTCGCGCCGCCGATGCCGGCATGGGCATATTGCGCATCACGCTTCTGTTCGGCTCGGCCGCGGTGGCGCTCGCCTTGATCGCCGCGCCTTTGCTCGACAGCCAGACGCGGTCGGCCCGCGACGGTTTCGCCGGCGTCGACACGATGAGCACCGGTACGATCGGCCATCGCGACACCTATACGCTGCGCCGCAGCGTCTTGCAGCCTCTGCCCAGTTCGGTCTGCGTGATCCGCAGCGACGGCTCGCGCAGCGGCGAGTGTTGATATAGTTAACAAATTTCCGAGAAACGGCCCGTTTCACCGCCTGTTAAGCTTTTGCCGTTAACCTTTCTTAACAGGTAGGAGCTATGGTCCTGGCAAGAGGGATCGATGACCATGAAAAAGCTTCTGCAACAGTTCGTCCACGACGAGAGAGGCGCGACAGCCATTGAATATGGCCTGATCGCCGCAGTGCTGTCGCTTGCCATCGTCGGCGGCGTCGGCAGGGCAGCCAATGCGATACAGTGGCTGTTCAGCGACACCAACAGCCAGCTCGTCAACGCCTTCGCCCAGCACTGATCGGTCTCAACGCCGCTGCGGGTCTTCCAGGATCGTCTTCAGCGAAACCTTTGCCGAGCCCGGCTTCAGCGGCTTTTGCTGCGAAGCATCGGGCGCCCAGCCTGACAGCCATACAATCGAGAAGCTCGCCCTGATCCGGCCGTCGGGGTCGGAAAACCGTTCCGCGTAGATCTCGGCGGCGCGGGCGAGGAGCCCGCGCGTGCCGGGCCGCCGGCTGCGGTCGACGAGCGCGCTGGTCTCGCCCATGGCTCTGAGGTCGGCGACCAGGTCGAACATAGTGTCGTAGCGGACCGTCACCGTCTCGACATCGGCGACCGGCAGCGCCAGGCCGGCGCGCTGCAGCAGCGCGCCGGCGTCGCGGACATCGGCGAAGGGAATGACGCGCGGGCTGGCGCCGCCGTAGAGCTCGGTCTCGGCGGCGAGCAGGCTCTCGCGCAATTCGGAAAGCGTGCCGGCGCCGGCCAGGGCGCCGAGGAAAAGCCCGTCTGGCCGCAGCGCCCGGCGGATCTGCGCCAGCATGCCGGGAATATCGTTCATCGCCTGCAACGACAGCAGCGAGACAACCAGATCGAGGCTCTCGGCCTCGAACGGCACCGTCTCCAGCGGCGCGACAAGGCCTGCCCTGTCTCCGAGGAAAGCCGCGTCCGCTTCGACGCGCGCGATCTCCGCCGCCTTGCCGCTTTCGGCGAGCACATCCGCTGCCGCCGGCGTCTGGCAAAACAGCGCGGCTGCCTTGCCGAAGCTGCGCTCGACGGCGCCGAGCCGGTCGGCCAGGTCATCGGCGA
>NZ_RZOS01000225.1:0-9183 GCF_004022605.1 Mesorhizobium sp. M4B.F.Ca.ET.089.01.1.1 | reverse complement strand
TGCCGCGATCATCATCACGATCAGATCGCCAAGCCGATGCGTGGCGTTACCAGCGCGGGGGTCAGGCACGGCGCCGAAATAGCTTTCAAGGCTCGAAATGGCAGTCTCTCCCTCGTTAAGACTGCCTGCTCACAGAATCCCTTCTCAGCCCAACTTCAAGTCCCAAAAAGCCATATGCGATTCCCCTGCCCACGAGGGGGGGAGATTGGCAGCTCCAGCGCCTCGCTCATCGTGCAACGTTGGAAACTAGCGAAAGGCGGCATGACATCTAATCTCCCCCCATGTGGGGGAGATGTCCGGCAGGACAGAGGGGGGCGCTGTCCCGCCAGCGTCGAAGAGAAACTTCAACACTAAATCACATTCAACTCCCGGAACGCCCGCCCTTCGGCCACCCGGCTGTACCCGAACGCAGAGCAATCCACCGTTCGGTAGCCGCCATGCACGATCAGCTCGGAGAGCGCCTTGCCGACGGCCGGCGCCTGCTGCAAGCCGTGGCCGGAAAAACCGTTGGCGAAGAGGAAGTTCTCGACCTCCGGATGCGGCCCGATCACCGCGTTCTGGTCGAGCGTGTTGTAGTCGTAATGACCGACCCAGGCGCGCGTCGGCTTGATCGCCTCGAAGGCGGGGATGCGGGTCGCCAGCGTCGGCCAGATCACCTCCTCGAACAGCGGCCAGTTGACGTCGAAATCCGCAGGATCGGGAGCATGATCGCCTTCCTCCGGTTCGGCGCCGCCGGTGAGGTAGACCGAGCCTTCGGGCCGCACATAGATGCCGCTGGGATCGACCAGCAGCGGCATGTCGGCATATTTCTCGCGCGCCTCGAAGACGAAGACGTTGCGCTTGCGCGGCTCGACCGGCAGCACGAGCCCGGCAAAAGCCGCGACCTTTCCGGCATTCGGGCCGGCAGCGTTGACGACGATGCCCGCTTCCAGCGTCTCGCCATTGTCGAAGCTCACGCCGGTGACGCGGTCGCCCTGCCGCGCGATGCCGGTGACATCGGCGGTGATGAAGTCGATCTTCTTGTCGCGCAGCGCCTTGCGGAACAGCATCAGCATCGCATGCGCGTCGAACCAGCCCTCGCCGCTGCGGCCATAGGCGCCGGCGGAAATGCCTTCGGCCGACATCCAGGGGAAGCGGCGCGTCAGCTGCTCGGCGTCCTCCAGCAGAATGTCGGCGCCCTCGGCGATCTGCGCCGCATGATTGGCCTTCAGGATCGGCAGCCCGGCCTCGCCGGCCAGGATGAGATAGCCGCCCTCGCGGAAACCGATATCGGCATCGGCGCCAAAAGTCTCCTTCAGCCGCCGGAACAGTTTCAGCGTGAATTGCGACAGGCGGATGTTTTCGGGAATGGAGAACTGCTGGCGGATCGAGGCCATGGAAAGCGTCGTCGCCGCATGGGAAAATTGCGGGTCGCGCTCGACCAGCGCGATCGAGCCGGAAAACCCTTCCTCGCGCAGATAGTAAGCGACCGAGGACCCGACGATGGCCCCGCCGATGATGACGATGTCGTAGCGCACTTTCTTCTCCGATCCGCCCAGTGGCATCCTTCACGCCACCGGCAGGCTGATCTCGAAGCGCGTGCCGCGCTCGCTGTCAACCAGCCTGATCGTGCCATCATGCGCTTTCAGGAGGGCCAGCACGATGCCCAGGCCCATGCCGGTGCCGCCGGTCTCACGCCGCGTGGTGAAGAACGGCTCGAACACCTTGCCGCGGTTGCTCGGCGAAATGCCGGCGCCGTCATCGCTGACCAGGATGGTCGCCCGTTCCGCCGCGCTCGTGGCGGAGATCGAGACCAGGCTGGCGCCATGCCGCGCCGAATTGTCGATCAGATTGGCCAGCACGATCGCCGCGTTCTCGGCCGAGATGCGCAGGCCGGTCCCGCCGCCGGCCTCGACGCGGACCGTCAGCCGGATGTCCGCGGGCAGCAGCGCCAGCGCCGCATCGAGCGACGTGCTTTCGCCGCTGGGCGCGAGGTTTTCGACGCGCGCCAGCTCGAGCACGCGGCGCACCAGCAGATTGAGCCGCCCGGCGTCGGTGACGATATTGTTGGAAAACCGCTTCCGCTCGGCCTCGTCCATCGCCTCGCCGGAATCGCGCAGCAGTTCCGCCGCGCCCTGGATCGCCGTCAGCGGCGATTTGAGCTCGTGCGAGACATGGGTGGCGAAAGTCTGGATGCTGTCGGACCGCGCCTGCAGTTTTTGCGCCATGTCGAGGAAGGCGGCGGACAGCTCGGCCATCTCGCGCGTGCCGTGATGGTCGAGCGGTTTCATCGCTTCGCGGTCGCCGGCGGCGATGCGCTGGGTGCGCTCGATCAGCCCGTAGATCGGCCGGCTGACCGTGCGCAGGAAGACCAGCCCGATCAGCAGCGTGCCGCCGACAATCGCGATCGCCGCGAGCGTCACCTTGCCGCGCTCGCCATAGAGATGCTTGACGATGTTGTTCGGCGTCCGCGACAGGTAGACCACGCCGGCGATCCGGCCTTCGACCGCGACCGGCATGGCGACGAAGACCCGCACCCTGGTGCCGCGGCTGACCGAATAGAGCGGCGGCGCCGGCTGGTTGGGGATCCTCAGCCGGAGCGCGCTGGCATAGCGGCCGGCAAGTGCTGCGCGCACCTCCGCGACATCGGCCAGCGACTGCCCGATCTCCTCGCGCCCGGCGATGACCACGCCTCTTGGATCGAGCAGCCGGAAGCCGGCCAGCGTCGTCTTCTGCGTTTCCGCGAGGATGCCGGAAAGCCCCGCGCCGATTGCCGCGAAGGCCGGATCGGCGATTGCCGCGACCAAGGCGGGCCGCGTCGGCAGCACAGTGTCGGAGGCAAGGTCGAGGCGCGGCTCGAGCGGCTGGTACGGCTCGTTCGTGCTGGCGCTCCGCTGGGCGTCGATTGCCACCGGCGCGCCAAGCTTGTCCGGCGCGATCCCCGCCGCGCGCACATCCTCGGCATAGATGGCGGCCAGCACCGCGCCTTGCGCGATCAGTTCCGCCTCGGTCTGGCGGATCAGCTGGTTCTCATAGAGGCGGAAGAAGAACAGGCCGACCAGCGGCAGCGCCATCACCACGATCAGGATGGCGACCACCACCGTGGCCAGGCGCGGCCGCCATTTCTTGCCTGTCCAGTCCTGGGAATTCAGCCGCCGCATCGGCCGAGCCGGAAGCCGACGCCGTGTACCGTCTCGATCGCGTCCGTGCAGCCGGCCGCCGCCAGCTTGGCGCGGATGTTGCGGATATGGCTGTCGACGGTGCGCTCCGAGACATGGATGTTGGCGGCATAGGCATTGGCCATCACCGCCTCGCGGGCAAGCACATGCGCGGGGCGCGCGAGGAATCCTTTCAGGATCGAGAATTCGATCGAGGTCAGCGCCAGCGGCTGGCCGTCGAAGCTGGCGCCGTGGCTGGACGGCGTCAGCACCAGCCGACCATGCGCGAACTGCCGCTCGTCGGTCTCGGCCGCAACCGGGCGGGCGCGGCGCAGGATGACGTTGACGCGGGCGACCAGTTCGCGCGGGCTGAACGGCTTTGTCACATAGTCGTCGCCGCCCATTTCCAGCCCGAGGATGCGGTCGATCTCTTCATCCCGCGCCGACAGGAACAGCACCGGCACATCGGATGTCTGCCTCAGCCGCCGGCACACTTCCAGCCCGTCCATCTCCGGCATGCCGATGTCGAGCACGACGAGGTCGGGCGCGCGGCGCTCGACCGCCTGCAGGGCGGCCGCGCCGTCGGCGACGCCTTGCGTCTTCATGCCGGCCTTTTCCAGCGCGAAGCAGATGATCTCGCGGATATGCGGATCGTCATCGGCGACGAGGATTTGATGCGGCATCGATCAGCGGCCCGGCACGGAAGGTTGCGAAGGCTGAGGAACCACGAGCGGGCCTCTTTTGTCGAGAGTGCGGATGAGCCGCCAGTCGCGAAAGCTCCAGGCGCGCCAGTTTTTCTGTTCGGCGCGGTAAGCGGCCTCGTCCCCGGCGTGCGCGATGGCGAGGTCGCGCCGGCAGGGCTCATCGGTAGCGGGCCCGTTCGCCTGGTGCGCGAGGAACCGGTCGAGCGCTGGCAACGCGCCCGGGCCGAGCGAGCGCAGATACTGCGTGTCCAGCGGAACGCCTTGCCCGGTCATCTCGTAGGAATGGTCGACATTGTAGTTGGCGATCGTTGCTGCGAAGTTGACGTAGCAGCACGCATAAAGCGTCGCCGATAACGTCAGAAGATTGGCGGAGAGCAGCCATTCGCTGGATTTTCCGAGCGCGATGCGGGCGATGATCAGCGCCAGCCCCGCCGCCACCAGCCCCATCCAGACGAAGGCGGCAATGCGC
The DNA here is from genome assembly GCF_004022605.1 of Mesorhizobium sp. M4B.F.Ca.ET.089.01.1.1. Classification (NCBI taxonomy): domain Bacteria; kingdom Pseudomonadati; phylum Pseudomonadota; class Alphaproteobacteria; order Hyphomicrobiales; family Phyllobacteriaceae; genus Mesorhizobium; species Mesorhizobium sp. M4B.F.Ca.ET.089.01.1.1. Next base: position 4,873 of record NZ_RZOS01000225.1, on the reverse strand, counting down.
AGATAGGTCAGCGCATAGATGCCGATATAGAGGTCGAGCCTCAGCATCGAGGAGATGACCAGCATGATGTTCTGCGCCACCCAGGCGTAGACCAGCCGGCGGATCAGCGGATCCCCGGAGGTTTCGCTGCCCGGCCTCAGCGCCGCCAGCACGAAGCCGGCGGCAAGCAGCGCGGTGACGATCAGCGGATAGGCGCCGCGATGCGCGTAAGCCGCGTAGGTCAGCCCGTCCGGCAGCGCCACTCCGCCCCACAGATAGGTGGCGTCGAGCCCGGTCTGCATCGCGAACAGGAGGTTGAACACGACCAGCGCGCGCAGGATCGCCGCCTTGCCGAAGAGAACGTCCTCGATTGCCGTCCTTGCCGGCGCCGCCGGTTCGACGCGAACAGGCCGCGCCGGCCGAGGCAGACGGCGGAGGAAGCGCGGCAGGCGCGGGCGCAGGAAGGCCCAGACGCCGGCGAGCACGGCGAGCCAGAAGATCAGCCGCGGCAGCTGGATCAGGTTGAGGAGTGCAAAAAGGTCGATCAGCGAGAACCAGTATTCGATGACCGGATTGGCGGCGCCGAACAAGGCGAGGAAGACGAGGCCGAGGCCGAGCGGCATCGCCCATACGGCGATCGCCGCCAGCCGGATGCGCCGCCGGCCATGGCGCCGCGCCGCCTTGCGCCAGCGCAGGAAGTCGCCCACGAAGCGGAACGGCGCGGCGATGACGAAGGCCAAGAGCTGCCTGGCGATGCGGGCAACGCTGGAGCGCAGCCGCCCGGCGAGCGAAAGCGCGAACACCGCCATTGCCGCCAGCGCGACCGAGACCGAGAGCGGACTGACATTCTCGACCAGCGGCAGCAGCGCGCAGAGCAGGGCGGCCGGCCTGATCCAGAGCCAGCGGTCGTTGGAGGCGAGGGACAGGGGATTGAGGGCCGCAACCGCGGCGGCGAGCGCGATGCCGAACAGGAACCACGTGATGCCGGCCGGCTGGCCATAGAAGAAAAAGTCCGCCAGCGCGACCAGCAGGACGGCGACGCCGAAGCGCCGGCAGTAGCTCGGCGCCGGCGCGAGGAGATGTGTCATGAGCGGGTTTTCCTCGCTTTGGCCGGGGCGTGGCGCGGCGGCGATCTAGGGACGAATGGCAACAGCGTCGCGGTCGGCCGCGACTTCGGGGCGAGCCACCAGCCATCGCTGCGCAGCCGGTAAGGCAGGGACCAACGGGGATTTTCGCGTGTCTGCATGCGGCCTGTCTCGCAAGCAGGCGAGGAGAGAGCGGGGCGGATTGGAGGAGGTTTTCCGCAATTGCGTGCAGGTTTCGTGCAGGCCAATCACTTCAAATTGCGCTGGCCCCGCGCCCTTTCAGAACGTTGGCGCCGCCCCTCACCTGCCTGCCGCCATCTTCTCCCCGTTCACGGGGAGAAGGACGTCGTCACGCGGATCTTCGCCAATCACCCGCGTCGCAGGAAGCGTGCTGGGGCCGCGGCCAGCCCCTTCTCCCCGTCACTATACGGGGAGAAGTGCCCGGCAGGGCGATGAGGGGCGGCGCCGACTTCCGACGATTGGCTGCGCTGCACGGCTTGCCTCCATTGTCCACAGGCGGCATAGATCCCGGATGCAAACCTACCGCCCGCGCCGTTCGGTGCTCTACATCCCGGCCTCCAATGACAGGGCGCTGGCCAAGCTCGCGACGCTTGCCTGCGATGCCGTGATCATCGACCTGGAAGACGCCGTGCCGCCCGCCGATAAGGTCGCGGTCCGCGAAAAACTGGCGGGCATCCTGACCGAACGTCCAAACCGGCGCTGCGAGATGATCGTGCGCGTCAACGCGCTGGGAACCGAATGGGGCATCGACGACGTGCTGGCGGCGGCGAAAGGCGAGGCCGACGGCATCCTTTTGTCCAAGGTCGTCACGCCGCGCGAGGTGCTGGAGGCCGGCGACCTGCTCGACGATAATTTCGCGCCGGACACGGTGAAACTATGGGCGATGGTGGAGACGCCGAAGGCCCTGCTCAACATCGGCGCGCTTGCCGAACTCGGCCGCGACCCGGCCTCGCGGTTTACTTGTTTCGTTGCCGGAACGAACGATCTGGTCAAGGAGACCGGCGTCCTGGCAACGCCGGACCGGCGCTATCTCATGCCCTGGCTGATGCAGCTGGTGCTGGCCGCGCGTGCCGGCGGTCTCGATGTGCTCGACGGCGTCTTCAATGATTTTCGCGATGCCGATGGCTTTGCCCGTGAATGCGTGGAAGCAGCCGCCATGGGCTTCGACGGCAAGTCGCTGATCCATCCGGCGCAGATCGAGGCGGCGAACCGCGCCTTCGCGCCGGCGCCCGAGGCTCTTGCGCAGGCGCGCGCGGTGAAGGCGGCCTTCGGGCTTCCCGAAAATGCCGGCAAGGGCGTCATCGCGCTCGATGGCAAGATGGTCGAGCGGCTGCATCTCGCCCAGGCCGAGAAACTGCTGGCGAAGGCCGCCGCCATCGGCGCATGATGGTCCTAAACGAAATCACCCACCACAGAGACGAACCATGAAACTCTACCGCTTCCTGTCCGCTCCCGACGATTCCAGCTTCTGCCACAAGGTGACGGCGGCGCTGAACAAGGGCTGGCACCTGTTCGGCTCGCCGACCTACGCCTATGACAAGAAGACCAAGTCGATGCGCTGCGGTCAGGCCGTGGTGAAGGATGTCGAGGGCCACGACTACACGCCCGACACCAAGCTGAGCGATTGGTAGACGCGGAATTTCAGCTGGCATGTCCAGCCGATAGATGGGTAACAGAATGGACCGGATACATAGGTAACAGTTCTCCCCCTATGAGTCCGCTGCAGCGCCAAGCGGATTGGTTGGCGCGGCGCTGCAGCGGACAAGCGTCATACGCCTTGTGTCGATGATGCCGAGCTGGTGGGCATGGAACGAAAGAGCCCATTGACCATCCTCGGTCTGGGCGGCCGCGACAGCTTCACCAGCCAATGCCTGCGAGACATAGACGAAGCCGCCGTTCCACCTGATCTCGCCATTGTGGCGTACATGACGGACCGCGGCCTCGGCTGGATAATCAGGCTCGGGCAGCATCGTCGGCATGGCGCGCCGGGAGGATCTGTAATGCTGGGCTGGAGTGTCCATGCCGAGCGCCTCATGGGGACGTTCTTCATTGTAGCTGTGCCGGAAGGCCTCGAAGGCCTGGCCCTGGGCCGTTCTGTCGGCCTCCGGTGCCTCGGCCAGCGGCAACAGGGTCAGATGAAAGCGCTCGTGGCGCCCGTTCTGCTGGGGTTTGCCGGGCGCGATCCGCTCCAGGGCGATGCCGAGTTTGATGAAGCGCACCGCAAGCGGTGTCAGCCCGGTGACACCGGCCGACGCGAAGGGCGGGCCATTGTCGCTTCGGAACCGGTCCGGCAGGCCATGCTCCTCAAACAGCCGCTCGAATATCGGCCAGGCCTCGGCATCCGCCGTCGAGCCGGTCGCTTCGAGCGCCAGCAAGTAGCGGCTCGACGCATCCATCACCGTCAACGGTTCGCAACGCCACCCGTCACGGGTCCGGAACCAGCCCTTGCGATCGCCAGTCCACACCGCGTTCGGCCCTTGCGGCTCCGGCCAAGGTCCATTGCCGCAGGCCCGCAGCCGGGTCCGCTTGCGGGCGCCGACAAGCCCATGCCGCGCAAGGATAGCGCCTGCCGTCGAGGCCGACGGCCAGATCAGTTCGGGAGCCGCGCGCTTGAGCCGCGCCACGATCTTCTTGGGCCCCCACAGCGGATACGTCTCCTTCGCCGCCACGATCCGCTCGACAAGATCAAGGGCTGTCGCACGGCCATGATTGAGCGGCGCTCGCGGCCGATCGTGCAAACCCTCCGGGCCAAACTCCCGGTAGCGACCCAGCCATTTATAGCCGATCTTGCGCGAAATGCCGTAGGCCGCACAAAGCTCGCTCATCGTCTCTTCGCCAGAAAGGCAATCCACTACAAAACGAAGCCGCTCGTCCATGATGCCAGTCTCTCGCCAAACCATCGCCGGGTCCTCCGGCGAGGGAGAAAACTGTCACCTATGCAATCGGTCCATTCTGTTACCTATCTATCCGGTTCGGACAGGCACCGTTCCTCTCCCTGCGGAGGGGGGAGAGGTGGCGCTGCGAAGCAGCGACGGAGTGGTGGAAGCCGGTCCTCAAAATGCGGCGGCGCTGATAATTCAGCGCAGGACCTCAGTCGAGGCGAGACATCGCCCTGGCTGAATAACAACGCCCCAGCCATGTCGACCCCCACTCCGTCGAGCTTCGCTCGACACCTCTCCCCCGATCGACGGGGGGGAGGAACGGCGCGATGCGATTTCGCGAAAAGGCTCTAGGCCGTCTGCTCCGCCGCTTCCTCGATCCGCTCCATGTCGTCGTCCGACAGGCCGAAATGGTGGCCGATCTCGTGGATCAGCACATGGGTGACGATGTCGCCCAGCGTCTCCTCGTTCTCGGCCCAGTAGTCGAGGATGGCGCGGCGGTAGAGCGTGATGCGGTTCGGGCCCTCGCCGGTCTGCGGGTTCCAGCGCTCGGCGATGCCGCGCCCCTCGAACAGGCCGAGCAGGTCGAACGGCGTTTCCAGCGACAGATCGTCCATGATCTCGTCGGTCGGGAAGTCGGCGATCTGGATGACGATCTCGCCGGTCAGCTTGCGGAAATCCTCCGGCAAATGAGCGTAAGTCTCCAGCGCCAGGAACTCCATTTCCTCCATCGACGGCGAAAGCTGGTCGTGCCAGGTGCGGGTCTTGTAGATGCGGGCCATTCTTTGTCCTTTGATCCCGGCATATAGGCTTTCGCGCCGGTCGAGGCAAATGATGCGGCAATTCCGTTGCATATCCTTTGCCGCTGCCGGGGAATCGGCTATCCGTCGGTTCCGGCCATGTATCAGG
>NZ_RZOS01000224.1:0-9184 GCF_004022605.1 Mesorhizobium sp. M4B.F.Ca.ET.089.01.1.1 | reverse complement strand
ATGTGCACACCTCGCCGCACCTGGTGAACTGGCACGAGCGCTACCGCCTCGCCGCCGAGGGCGGCGGCAAGCTGGTCGACGACCAGGTCTTCGCCGATGCCATCGCCCGCGTCGCGGCGGCCAATCAAGGCCAGAAGATCACCGTCTTCGAGATCCTCACCGCCGTCACCTTCCTCTTGTTCGCGGAGCATCCGGCCGAAGCGGCCATCATCGAGGTCGGCCTTGGCGGCCGCTTCGACGCCACCAATGTCATCGCCCGGCCGGCAGTGTCGGTGATCATGCCGGTGTCGATGGACCATGAGGCCTATCTCGGCGACCGCGTCGAACTGATCGCCGCAGAAAAGGCCGGCATCATCAAGCCTGGCTGCCCGGTTGTCATCGGCGCGCAGGAAAGCGAGACGGCGCTGCAGGTGCTGATCGAGACCGCCGAACGGCTCGACTGCCCGACCTTCGTCTACGGCCAGGATTTCCTCGCTTTCGAGGAAAACGGCCGCATGGTCTACCAGGACGAGGACGGGCTGATGGACCTGCCGCCGCCGCGCCTGCCGGGGCGCCACCAGTTCGCCAATGCGGCCGCGGCGATCGCCGCGATCAAGGCCGCCGGCTTCGAGATCAGCCATCGCGCCGCCGAAAAGGCGATGGCCAGCGTCGCCTGGCCCGGCCGCATGCAGAAGCTGGCGCAAGGCAAGCTGGCCGAATTGGCGCCGAAGGGCGCCGACATCTGGCTCGACGGCGGTCACAATCCGGGCGCCGGCGTCGTCATCGCCGAGGCGCTCGCCGAGCAGGAAGAGAAGCACCCGCGGCCGCTGTTCCTGATCTCCGGCATGATCAACACCAAGGACCAGAGCGGCTATTTCCGCGCCTTCAAGGGGCTCGCCCGGCATGTCTATACGGTGCCGGTGAGCCTCAGCGACGCCGGCGTGCCGAATGACGAACTGGCGCTGCGTGCCGCCGAGGCCGGCCTGTCGGCGGAACCCGTCAGCTCCGTCGCCAGCGCGCTGATGCTGCTGCGCGACACCTGGGACGGTCCGCCGCCGCGCATCCTGATCGGCGGCTCGCTTTACCTGGCCGGCGCGGTGCTGGCCGAAAACGGCACGCCGCCGACCTGAGGGCAGGGTTCCGACCTGTTCTGACCGCAAGGAGCCCGTCGTGATCAAGGTCAAGCAACTCGCCCATGTCTGCATCTTCGCGCATGACCTGGAAGCGACGCGAAGCTTCTACCGCGACGTGCTCGGCATGGACACAAGGTTCAATTTCCTGCGCGACGGCAAGGTTTTCGGCTTCTACCTCGATTGCGGCGGCCGCAGCCATGTCGAGGTGTTCCAGAACGACGAGGCCAGATACAGCGATCGCAACCAGATCAACCATTTCTGCCTGGAAGTGGAAAACATCGACGCGGCGATCGCCCATATCAGGTCGAAGGGCGTCGAGGTCACATCGAAGAAGCACGCCTGCGACGACACGTTCCAGGCCTGGATCAGCGATCCGAACGGCGTGAAGATCGAGCTGTTCGAATACACCGCCAAAAGCGCGCAATTTACCGGCGGCGATCGCATCGCCGACTGGTGACTTCCGCGCGCCGTCTATGGGCTATTTCAGCTCGATCTCGATGAAGGCGTATTCGCTGTCATTGGCGCTGATGACGTCGTGCTCGACGCCCTCCTTGCGGAAATAGGGCGCCCCCTTCTTCATCTCGGCGAAGGATTCGCCGTCCTTGGTCAGCAGCTTCACCTTGCCGTCCATCAGCGGCACGATGACATAGTCATGGCCGTGGCGGTGCCAGCCGGTGTTGTCGCCGGGCTGGAAGCGGTATTCGGTGACGATGACGCGCTCGTTGTCGATGAAGACGGTGGCCTTGGCTGTTCCGGTCATGGTGTTCTCCTGTCCGTCCCAAGCAGACGACATGCAGGCATAGCACACGAGGGCCAGAAGGCGCCGAGACATGGCGCCAAAGAAAAAGCCCGGCGCGATGGCCGGGCTCGTCCTTTGAAACTCTTCGATTGGCTCAGGCGAGGCTGCCGTTGATCCAGTGCGACAGCGCGGTCTTCGGCGCCGCGCCGACCTTCATGTCGGCGACTTCGCCGCCCTTGAAGATCATCAGCGTCGGGATCGAGCGCACGCCGAACTGGGCGGCAAGCTCCGGATTCTCGTCGATGTTGAGCTTGGCGATCTTCACCTTCGAGCCAAGCTCCTTGGCGATGTCTTCCAGCGCCGGGGCGATCATCTTGCAGGGGCCGCACCATTCGGCCCAGAAATCCACCACGACCGGCTCCTTGGCGTTGAGCACATCGGCCTGGAAATTGCTCTTGTCGACCTTGACGGTGGTCATGCGGAAATCCTTTCGAGAACTCGGGTTACACCAAATGTGGTGGTGGCAGCGGCCTAATTCAAGCAGTTCTTGTGTCACGCTCCCGTGAGTCGGGCAAGGGCATCGTCAAGAGCACGCGCCGGCAGCTCGATCAGCCTTGGTGCCTCGGTGAACAGCAGCACGGCCCGGACCGCGCGGCCGGGATAGAGCGGCTGAAGCAGTGCCCGATAGAGCGCGAGCTGCAGCACGTAGGCAGGCGGCACCTCCTCCAGCGTCGCCGGCGCCGGCCGGTTGGTCTTGTAGTCGACGATCGACACGCTGTGCCCAGAGATCGCCAGCCGGTCGATCTTGCCGGAGATCGAGCGTAGCTTTCCCTTCACCTCGAGGCTGCCCATGACCGCGACTTCGGCGCGCGATGCGGGCGCGAACAATGCGGTGAAGCGGGGATCGGCGAGGATCGCCATCACGGCTGCCAGCGCTTTGCCGCGCTCTGCTTCCGGCCAGCCGGCGCCGGCGCGCGCCAGATAACGTTCCGCGGCGTCCTGACGCTCGCCTTCAGCGATCGAAGGTAGCATCTGCAGCAATTTGTGCAGCGCCAGCCCGCGCAGGACGGCGAAACCGGGCTCTGCCTCGGCATCCAGTACCGGCGAGCGCGTGTCGGTCACCGTCTGCTTGGCCTCGTCGATCAGCGCTGAGGCGCCGGAGGGCGACAGAGGCCGCGGCAGCTCCTCATAGGGCGGCAACGGGCGGAACAGGTTTTCCGGCAGCGGCGCGACATGCTGCACCGGGCTTGCCGATCCGGCCGCCACCAACGCCACCGGCGGCAGCTTGGTCATATGGAAGCGGTGCACTGCGACCTCGTCCGTCGCCGGGTGCCGGCGCTCCCCGCTTTCCGGCGCGCCGATCAGCGCCCGGCTGACGATCGCATGCCAGGTGCCGGTGCTCGGCGCGCGCTTGCCGTGATAGCCGCAGACGACCAGCCGGTCCTCGGCCCGCGTCATGCCGACATAGAGCAGACGGCGGTATTCGTCGTCGGCAAGCTCCCTTGCATGCGCGGCCGCGGCTTTCGAAAAGCTATTGGCAACGTCGCTCGCCGAGCGCCAGAGATAGCCCTTGCCCCCAAGATGCTCGCCCGAACCCTCGAACGGCATCAGGCGCGGCAGATGCTGGTCGCTGAACGGCGCCGAACCGCCATCGACCAGGAAGACGACAGGCGCCTCCAGGCCCTTGGCTGCGTGCACGGTCATGACGCGTACCTCGTCGCGGGTCTGGTCCATCTCGCGCTTGATCTCTGGCCCGCTGCTTTCCAGCGTTGCCAGGAAAGCCTCCAGCCCCGGCAGGCCTGTGCGCTCCTCAGCAAGGCAGAAGCTCAGGAATTCGTCGATTATGTCGCCGGCTTCCGGCCCGAGGCGCGCGATCATCTTCTTGCGCAGGCCGTCGCGCGCAAGGGCCGCGGCGTAGAATTCGAACACCGGCTTGAAGGCTGCCTCGTCCGTCCAGGCGTCGAGCCGCGCGACAATGCCGGCCAGTACGGCATCCTCGCCACCCTGCTTTCGGAGCGAAGCGATTAGCGAAAGACCCGTCGGCCGTCCGTTAGCCAGCGAAAAGAGCCGCTCCTCGGACACGTCGAAGATCGGGCTGCGCAGCACGGCCGCCAGCGACAGGTCGTCCTCCGGCTGGATGAGGAAATGGCCGAGCGCGATCAGGTCCTTCACCGCGATGTGCCCGGGCAGGCTCAGCCGGTCGGCGCCGGCGACCGGGATCTGCCGGTTCTTCAGGCTGCGCGACAAAGCATGGACGAAGCGGTCGCGCTTGCGCACCAGGACAAGGATGTCGCCGGCCGTCAGCCTGCGGCCCTTGCCCTCGAGGACCTCGCCGTCCCGGAGCCAGGCCTGGATCGTCGCAGCCACATGCTCGGCCACCCGCACCGCCGGCGCGCTGGCATGGTTGACCGGCAAGGTCCAGTCGTCAGGCTCCTCGACCGCGTCGGCGCCGATCGACGGCCACACCTCGACATAGCCCGGCGCGTCGGTGCGGATCGCCTTGTGGCTGAGCGGATCGGGGTCGTGGCTGATGCCGCGCCTGACGCCCGGATCGGCAAAGACACGGTCGACGGCGGCTAGCACATCGTCGCTGGAGCGGAACGACCAGGTCAGCTTGAGATCGGCGAAAGAGGCTTCTGCGTCGCGCACGCGACCGGCAAACAAAAGCCTGCTCTCGGCAAAGGAATCGGGTGCGGCGCCCTGGAAGGAATAGATGGACTGCTTTTCGTCGCCGACGGCGAACATCGTGCGCCGCACCGTCTCGCGCTGGCCGAGGCCGGCGAAGAACTCCTCCGTCAGCTTCTTCACCACCTCCCACTGGTCGGGGCTGGTGTCCTGCGCCTCGTCGAGCAGGATGTGGTCGATGCCCTGGTCGAGCTTGAACTGCACCCAGGGGCCGGCATCGGGCCGCGACAAAAGGGCGACGGTGCGGGTGATCAGATCGTTGAAGTCGAGGAAGCCGCGGCTTCGCTTCAGCTGCTCGTAGCGGGCGATCAGCCAGCGGGCGATGGTCAGCGCCGCCGCCGTGCCTTCGAGCATCCGAAACAGCGCCAGCCGGTCCGAAACCTCGAGGATCGCCTTGGCCGCCGCCAGATAGCGCTCCGGCAGGTCGGGCAGCCGGTCGAGCAGCGCCCTCTTGAAGGTCTTTGCCGGCTCGTAAGCGTCGCCATCGGCCTTCAGGAAAGCCTTACCGAGCAGCTGCAGCCTGCGGATCGGGTCGGCTTCGGCAAACGCCAGCCGGGCATAGGGCAGGATGTTGTTCAGCACGATGCGCGCATCGGCCGTTTCCGCGGTGCGCGCGAAGCCGGCGAAATAGTCTGGCAGGAAGCCGGGCAATGGCCAGAGCGAGGCGGCGATGTCGTCGGCCGTCAGGCCCGGCCTGAAGCGGAATTCGGCGAACAGCGGCCGGAAGTCCTCGCCCAGCCCCGACAGGAAGGCGCGCAGCCCATCGCGCTTGTTCACGATCTCCGAGAGCAGCGCGTCTAGACCCGCCTCGCCGCCGCGCTCCAGTACCGTGGCGAAGGCGTCGGCCAGGCTTTCGGCGCCGGCGCTGGCGCCGGAGATCATGTCGCGGCGGGCATCGGCGAACAGCGACGCTTCCATCTGCGGATCGAGCATCTCGAAATGCGCGGGAATGTTGGCCTCCAGCGGGAACTGGTGCAGCACCGATTCGCAGAAGGCGTGGATCGTCTGGATCTTCAGCCCGCCCGGCGTCTCCAGTGCTTCGGCGAACAGCCGCCGCGCGCGGCGCATCGTGTCGGCGTCGGCACGGCGGCCGTCAAGCGTCGCGATCCGCGCGGCGAGCTCGGCGTCACCGAGCGAGGTCCATTCCGACAGCGTCGAAAACACCCGGTTCGACATGTTGGCGGCGGCGGCGCGCGTATAGGTCAGGCAGAGGATTTTCGACGGATCGGTGCCGTTGAGCAAAAGCCGAATGACGCGCTGCGCCAGCACATGCGTCTTGCCCGAGCCGGCATTGGCCGACACCCAGGCCGAATTCAGCGGGTCGGAAGCGCGCGCCTGGCTTGCAGCGGTGTCGCTGGGGATCGGGTAGGCCTTCTTCATGCCTCCCCCGCCTCGTCGTCGCTATCGCCTCCGGCCGACCATTCGAGCACGCGCGCGAGATGGTCGTAGTCGCCATCGGCCTCGCCCTCGCGGAACGGCAGCGCGCGCGACAGATAGCCGGTCGTCGGGTCGGCATAGTGGAAGAGCAGCTTCTCCAGCCGTGCCCAGGCCTCCTCGGCGAGCTCATTGGCGGTCCTGGGCTTGCGGTTGTACTCGAGGATCGATTCCTCGAACACGTCGCCATTGGGCTTCAGTCGCACGAAGGCGAGCTGCGAGGGCTCAGCTGTGCCGAGCGCCTTGAAGGCGCCGCGCCTGAGCAGCGCGCCTTCCAGCGCCAGCTGTGGCGAAAGCAGCGTGTGCGCCTGCGCCTTCGATGGCGAGGAGCCGGTCTTGTAGTCGAGTATGTCGGCCATGCCGCCGGCCAGCAGGTCGATGCGATCGGCATAGCCGGACAGCGTCACCCCGGTGCGGCCGACCACGGTCTTCTCGGCTCGTTCCTCGGCATAGCGTTGGGCGACGGCGTCGGCGCGGCCATGCTCCCATTCGATGATGTTGGCGGCGAGCTTTTCGAAGCGCGGCCACCACACCGCCTCGATGTCAGGTGGCAGTGCGGCTTCCGCAAAGCAGGCCCGGCCGGCTTCGAGAAGACCTGCCAGCGCGTCCGGCTGGCGCGGATCGGCGATCCTCGCTGAGAACAGATGCAGGATGGCGTGGAACAGCGTGCCGCGCTCGGCCGCTCCGGGATCGCGGATGACCGGATCGAGCGGCATTAGGCCGAGGATCCGCCTGGCATAGACGGCATAGGGGTCGCGGCGCAGCGTCTCGATCTCGGTGACCGAGAAATGCTGCGGCCGCACGCCGAGCGGCGGCCTCGGCTGCGGTCGTGGCGCGAAATCCTGCCGCTCGCCGGCATCGAGCGCGCGCGCCCAGGCGAGCAGCGCCTCGCCGCGCCGCAAGGGCGCTGCCGCATGCTCCCTGCCGATGAAGGTCAGCATGCGTTGCAGCCAGCGCGACGGCACCGCCGGCGCGTCGCCGGAGCGGGCCGAGCGCGTCAGCACCACCTCTTTCGCGCCCATCGCCATCTGGAAGTCGTGCGCGGCAAGGCCGATGCGCCGTTCCGGCGGCTCGAGATCGATGCCGGTCTTCATCAGCCGCGACATGAAGCGGTCGCTCTCCGGCTTGCGTGGCCACACGCCTTCGTTGAGCCCGCCAATGACGAGCGTGTCGACGCTTTGCAGCCGCGCCTCCAGCGCGCCCCAGATGGCGATGTTGCGGTCGGTGCCTTGCGCCGGCTTCACCATTTCGGGTGCGATCAGCGCGTTCATCACGTCCGGCCATTCGGCTGCCGCGAAGGCGAACGGCACCGAAGCGGCGACGAGGCCGCGCATGAGTTCGGCGAGCTTCTCGCCGGCGTCGCCGGCATAGAGTTGCGTCAGGCCGCCATCGGCTGCCCGGCCAAGGTTCTCCAGCACAACAACGCTTGCATGCGTCAAGGCGGCGAGGTCGGCATCCTGTTCGCCGCGAAAGGCGGTGAGCGGCGCAAGCGCCTCGGCCAGGCGGGCAAGCATGTCCCGCGCCTCGTCGATGCCGCGCGCCGACAGCCGCGAGAGCCAGAAGGGCGGGCGGCTGCCGCCGAGACCCGAAAGGCGGGCCTCGAAAAGCAACGCCAGCGAGGCCGCGTCCGGCCGCCCGGTGCCGCCGCGCAATGCCACCAGTTCGACGATCCCCGCCGCATGGCGCACGCGCCCCCGGTCGAGGTCGAGGCCAAGCAGCGGGTGCTTCAGCAGCGACAACAGGCCGACCGGATCGCCAGGCCGGAATGCGGCCTGCAGCGCCAGCCTCAGCAGGCTCGCCGCCGGCGTGTTGGCGAGCGGCGTGCCGCCGGAATCGTCGGCGACGACGCCGAAGCGCTTGAGCTCGACGGAGACGCGCCGCGCCAGCGCGCGGTCGCCGGTGACAAGTGCTGCGCGCCGGGCCGGCTGCTCGACGGCGCGCTTCAGCGCGATCGCGATCGCCACTGCCTCGTCGCGCTCGCTTGCGGCTTCCACCAGCGTCACGCCGGCCAGGGCTTGGCCCATGGCCTCGCCTTCGAAACCGGGGCGGGTCGCGGTCCACAATTCGGTGGTTTCGGCCGGTCGCAGTGCTTCGCCGACAAGCGCCGCGCGCAGCGAAAGCGCCCGGTCAGCGGCGACGATCTCCTCGACATCGGTGCGCAGCACGCCGATGCCGCCGATCAGCTTCGCCAGCCCGAATTGCGGATGGCCGAGCGTGGCCGGCCGCGCGCCGGGCGCCGAAATCGCGGCGAAGGATGCCTCATCCAGCCCTTTGTCGAGGCCAGGCAGCACGACAGCGCCGTTAGGCAGGCCGGCGATCACCCCGAGCAGTTCGGCTGTCGCCGGAATGGAGCCGGTCGAGCCGGCGGCGATCACCGGTCCGGCCGGCGGATTGCGCTTCAGCCGCGCCGCCTCCAGCCGGATCAGCGCGCTGCGGTGCGCGGCCGGATTGGAGAGGCTGCGCTCCTCCAGCAGCCTTGGCCAGTGGTCGGTGACGATGCCGAGGAAATCGAGCGTCACCTGCCACCAGCCGGCGAGGTTGCCGCTGACCAGCCCGGCGAGCTTCGCCCAATCCGTGCCTTCGGTCTCGATTTCGTCCATCAGCCGGGCAAGGTCGCGCGCCAGCCAGATGGCGTCGGCCGCCGAGGTCGGCACCACGAATTCCTCATTGAAGCGCGCCGCGACATGCGCCGGCAGGCTCTCCTTCCACGCCCGCACCAGCGGCGCCAGCAACAGCAAGCGTTCCTGCGCCGCGATCGGCGGCGCCAGATCGATTGCTGGCGTTGCCTCGGTGTCGAAGGTGGCCTCGTCCTCGTCGAACTCGCCGAGCGGCCGCACCGTCGGCAGAATGGCCGAGCGACCTCCCAGCATGTCAACGAAGGCGCCGCGCAATGCCCGCGCCGCGCGCCGCGTCGGCACATAGAGCGTGACGTCGGCGAGCGCCAGCGGGTCGCCCTCGAAGCGGAAGCCGGGGACAAGCCGGCCGGCCAGCAAGGCTTCAGCCAGCGTCGGCAGAAACGGCGCTCCGGGCGGGATCGAGAAAACGCGGCGCGAGCCGCTCATATCGCTTTCGCGAGGGCGCCGGCGACCGCCGCCTCGGCGAGCGGAATGGCGTCGGGCGTGCCGACGGTGATCCAGCGGCCCTGCATCGCCATCCCGAACAGCCGTCCGGCGGCGATCGCCGTGTCGAAATAGGCGTTGAGCGAATGCGGGCC
>NZ_RZOS01000223.1:0-9224 GCF_004022605.1 Mesorhizobium sp. M4B.F.Ca.ET.089.01.1.1 | reverse complement strand
GCTCGGGCTCGTTCACGACAGATCGAGCCTCCCCATATTGCTCTGCGACGCCAGCAGCTCCAGCCTGGCGCCGTTCCAGAGCGCAGCAGTCGCTGCAAGCTCGATGCCGAGCAAGGGCTGGTTGACCGAGCCCTCGACAGGCAGGGCAATGCCGTGCGGATCGCTCGCCGCCTGCCACCAGGCGCCGTCCTTCTCGTCCAGCGCGATCGCGCCGGCCGGCAGGATGACGGGGCAGTCGGAGAGCCAAGGCGCACCGTCCTGGACGGCGGCATAGGCGGCAAGCGGATCGCCGGCGTCCGAGGCGAAGGCTGGCCATGCACCGGGCGCCGCATCGCCGAGCCGCTCCGCGACCAGCGCCCGCAGCGGAGTGCGCGATGGATAGAATACCAGCCTGGCCTTGAAGCGATTACCCGGCGCGAAGGCGCCGGAGCGCCGCCCGGCGGAGGCCGGGAAGAAGTCAAGCAGGACGGCAAAGCGCGGCGCCGGGCTCTTCAGATCGAGCAGCCAGGTCGCGTGGCTGACGAGGCCGTCGCGTCGGGTCTCGATCTTTTCTCCCAGCACCTCCCAGTCACTCTCGACCTGGACGGCATCGGGGTTGGCGAGGACCTGCTCGCGCGTCTCAGATGTCGACACAAGTCGTCTAAGCTCGGGATCATCGGGCGTGGCGCGCCAAGCCTTGGCGAGCAGCACCAGCTTGCCCAGCTCGCGGATCGCGGCATCCGGCTTCTCCTCGCCGCGCAGCGCCATCAGCCGCGCCGGCAACTCGTCGATGCGGCCGGCAAGCGCGGTCGCCTTGAGGTCGACAAGCCGGGCTGCAATGCGGCGGCAGCGCTCGCTGCAGGCATCGACGAACCCGGCAAGGCCGAGCCGGAGCTGGTCGGCAATCCATTGATCGAGCTCGTCCAACGCCGCCGAGACCGCGCTTCGCGTATCCTCTGCCCGCTTGCGCTGTGCCGCCTCGCGGCGTTCGGCGGCCGCGGCATCCTCGACCGGAGCGCTCTCGTCCGGTCGCGATGCCTCGTCGATGCTTTTGCCTTCCGAGCCGGCTGCTGGTTGCGTCGGCTGCTGCCCGGTCTTGCGGCGGCGTCCGAGCCAGTCATTCACCCATTCCGGCGTCTGATCGACGCGATCGAAGCTGGCCGGCGCGGTGGCGCCGATCCACATCAGCCCCAATATGTGCTTGCACGGGAATTTTCGCGATGGACAGGTGCATTTGTAGCCATGGTCGCCGGTGTCGAACGCGACACGATAGGGATTCGATCCCGAGCCCTGGCATTCCCCCCAAATGAGCCCCAGATGCTCATTCATCTCCAGGCGCGGCCAGTTCGAGCGCTTGGTCAGCTTGGAGGCGGCGCTGAGCGAGGCCTGGTCAGGGGCAAGCGCTTCAATGGTTTTCAGGTCCAGTTGCAAGCCCGCGCCTCTCATGACCCCGAAGCATGATACCGCGACGATAGATAGCCGTTTGCGGCGCGCTGGTGTAGCTCCAACTGCCGCAAAGTTTTACCCGCGACCAACGTGGTGAACGGGAAATTTCAGATCACGTCACACCGCCCTGTTCTGCGTCGGCGCGCGGCCGCCGCCGTCGGCGACCAGCACCGCGCCGGTGACGAAGGACGCTTCGTCGGAGGCGAGGAACAGGCAGCAGGAGGCGATCTCTTCGGGCTCGGCGACGCGGCGCAGCGCGATGCGGCCGGTCAGCGCCGCGAACTCCTCTTCCGGCGTCGAGCCGTTCGCCGCCGCCGCCACTTCCATCTCGTACACGCTCATCGGCGTGCGAACCCAGCCGGGCGCCACGGCATTGGCGCGGATGCCGTCGGGGCCGTGCGCGAAGGCGAGCGAGCGCGTATAGGAGACCAGCGCCGCCTTGCTTGCCGAATAGGCGGCGTTCTGGCCGCTGGCGTTGAACGCGCCTACCGAAGCGATGTTGACGATCGCGCCGCCGCGCTGCTTCAGCAGCGGCAGCGCCGCGCG
This sequence comes from Mesorhizobium sp. M4B.F.Ca.ET.089.01.1.1, assembly GCF_004022605.1. NCBI lineage: Bacteria > Pseudomonadati > Pseudomonadota > Alphaproteobacteria > Hyphomicrobiales > Phyllobacteriaceae > Mesorhizobium > Mesorhizobium sp. M4B.F.Ca.ET.089.01.1.1. Next base: position 7,253 of record NZ_RZOS01000223.1, on the reverse strand, counting down.
GCAGACCATCATCGAGCCGGTGACGTTGACGGCAAAACTCTTGGCCCAGATCGCGTCGCTCAGCGTCTCCGGCTCGTCGAGGATCATCACGCCGGCGGCGTTGACGACGATGTCGAGGCGACCCTCGCAGGCGTCGATGGCGAGGGCGATGTCACCAGGAACCGTGATGTCGCCGCGCACGGCGATGCCGCCGCTTGCCCTCGCGGCCTCGTCCAGCACGTCGTCGCCATGGCCGAAGGCGATGACTTCGGCGCCGTGCCGGCCGAACAGCTCGGCGGTGGCGCGGCCCATGCCGGTGGCCGCACCGGTGATCAGCGCCTTGCGGCCTTCGAGGCGCCGGCTCATGCCAGCCCCCAATGCCGCTCGACGGCATAGCCGGTCTCCGGCAAGGTCGAGCCGCCGTCGACGACGATGGTCTGGCCGGTCAAGTACTTCGCCTGCTCGGAGGCGAGGTAGAGCATGGCATAGGCGATGTCGTCTGCCTCGCCGAGACGGCCGGCGGGGATGAACCGGCCGAGCCTGTCCGCCACCTCCGGCGCGCTCATCGTGCCTCTGCCCTTGGCGATGAAGCCCGGCTCGACGCCGTTGATGGTGATGCCGTCGCGCGCGAACTCGAAGGCGGCGCCCCGGATGAAGGCGTTGACGCCGGCCTTGGCCGCCGAATAGTGCGCGCCGCCGGCCATGGCCACGCGCGCCGACACCGAGGAGGTGACGAGGATGCGGCCGAAACCGTTGGCGCGCATTGCCGGCGCCGCCGCCTGCGCCAGCCAGAAGCAGGGTTTGAGATTGAGCGCCAATGCCTCTTCGAGCTTGTCCTCGTCGAGGTCCTCGATCGAGGCCCAGGGGCAGCCGCCGGCATTGTGGACGACGATGTCGAGGCGGCCGGCTTCGCGGATGACGTCGCCGACGAGCCCGTGCAAGGCGGCGCGGTCGAGTCCGGCAAGCGTAACGGCGCGGACCGAGAGGCCCCGCGCCGAGAGATCGGCCGCGAGGGTTTCGGCAACGTCGAGCGTGCGGTTGGCGATGACCACCGAAGCGCCAGCCTCGGCGAAGCGCGTGACGATCGCGGCACCGATACCGCGCCCGCCGCCGGTCACCAGCGCCACCCGGCCCTTGAGGTCGAATGGATTTGCCATCGCTTAGACGACGCCCGCGCTGCGAACCAGATCGACGAAGCGGGTAAAGACATGCGTGTGGCGGTCGACGTCGGACGGCGAGGTCGCCGGGCACATCAGGAACATGGTGTGGAACGGCGTCACCAATATGCCTTCGTTCATGTAGAAGGCATGCAGCAGCGTCTCGAGATCGCCGCGCCGGCCGGCAATGACGTCGGCGCCGTTGCGCGGCGGCGCGGGCATGAACATGATCTCGGCGCGAGCGCCGATCTGCGTCACATGCCAGGGCAATTTGTTGGCGCTGATGATGCCCCGCGCCGCCTCGGCCAGCCGCGAAGCGTTGGCGATCATCTTTTCGAAATTGGCCGGCGTCAGCACCTCCTCCAGCACCGCGCGCATGGTGGCGACGGTCAGCGCGTTGCCGGCCAGCGTGCCACCGATGCCGAGATGCGCCGACTGACGCACACGCGGATTGACCATCGGCACGATCGCCCACAGCCGCTCGGCGATCTCCCGCGAGACACCGAAGACGCCGGCCGGGATGCCGCCGGCGATCGCCTTGCCGGCGACCAGCATGTCCGGCTCCAGACCATGCTGCGCGGAGCAGCCGCCCGGCCCGCTGGAGATGGTGTGGGTCTCGTCGATGATCAGCACCGTGCCGGTGCGGCGCGTGATCTCGCGAAGAGCGGCGTGAAAACCGTCGGCGACCGGGATCATGCCGAAATTGGTCATCAGCGGCTCGGTCAGCACGCAGGCGACGTCGCCGGCCGAGAGCGCCTCCTCCAGCGCCGCGATGTCGTTGAACTCGACCACCCTGGAGACGGCGGAATGGTCGACGCCATTGGGATGGATCATGTTGCGCATACCGACGCGACCGTCGCGGATCTCGACATGCGCCTCCTCAACGCCGCCGTGATAGCAGCCGGAGAAGACCAGCACCTTGTCGCGGCCGGTGATCATGCGGGCGATGCGGATGGCGCCGCGATTGGCGTCGGTGGCCGAGGTGGTGAGCGTCCAGTACGGCAGGCCGAAGCGGCGCGCCAGCTCTGCGCCGACCCAGAGGCTGTCCTCGGTCGGCAGCATCATCGTGGTGCCGTTCTGCAACTGGCGAAGCGCGGCGCGGGTGACCGCCTCCGGCGCGTGGCCACACATGCCGCCGGTGTCGCCAAGGGCGAAGTCGACATAGTCGTGACCGTCAATGTCACGGATATGGGCGCCGCTGGCCGAAGCGGCATAGACCGGGAAACCGCCGGCCCAGCGTCGCATCCAGTGCGAGGGACCGCCATAGAGGAAGTGCCTCTTGCCCTCTTCCCACGCCGCCGCCGAGCGCGGGTGGGTTTCGAGGAAGCGCTGCTGCTCGCGGTCGAGCAGGTCGCCGGTTGTCTTTGAATGCAAAGCGTTTTTGGCAGCCGTCACGGGGCGAAGCCTCCCTTGTGTGCCGTTAGTTGGGCACAGATGATTTTCTTGTCGGTTCACTATTTGAACCATCGTTTTGCATGTTATAGACAAACTGCAGGCTACCTCGGCTGCTGTCAAGTTAATTCACATGCGAACTATCTTGGAGAATGCATCTTGAGCACGGTGGGCAAGGCGGTCTCGCTGCTGGAGCTGTTCACGCTCGACGAGCCGGAGATCGGGCTGTCCGACCTCGCCCGCAAGGCCGGCCTCGACAAGGCGACAGCCCGGCGCTTGCTGATGGCGCTCGCCAACCATCGGCTGATCGAGCAGGAGCCGCAAAGCCGCCGCTACCGGCTGGGCGCCGGCCTGTCGCGGCTGGCCCGCATCCGCGACGCGCATTTCCCTTTCGTGCGCGTGGCGGCGCCGGTGGCGCGGGAGCTGTCGCTCGAAACCGGAGAGACCGTGCATCTGTCGGAGTTCAGCGCCGGCGTGCTGCACACCGTGCATGTCGAACTGTCGGCGAAGGCCAACCGCGTCAATGTCGACGTCGGCCAGATCCTGCCACTCCACGGCACGGCCTCCGGCATCGCCTTCCTCGCTGCTTCGCGGCTGCAAGTGGTCAGCGCCTATCTGGAGAAGCCCTTGCAGGCCTTCACCGCGCATACGGTGACAGGACCGGACACGCTGGCCAAAGCCATCGCTTTTGCCGCCGCAAGCGGCTATTCGCGCAGCTCGCAGGGCTATGAGGAAGGCGTGCACAGCATCGGCGCCGCGATCCTCGGCGCCGACCGCCAACCGATCGGCGCGCTGGCGGTGGCGTCCCCCATATCCCGCGTCGACGATGCGGTCGCTGCCAAACAGGGTGCTGCGGCGGTCAAGGCGGCGCGCCTGATTGCGGCACGGCTGACCGGCGAGGCGTGACATCCCGCATCAGCGAGGCTGAAGTCGCCATACTCGCGGCTGCGATCGCCGAACCAGGCGAAGCCCCCCTTTTCTCGCCTTCATTTGAAACTTTGAACGGTGTTCACTTTTCTCTTGAACGCCGTTCACAGTGTGCTATGTTGCGCCTGTGAACATCGTTCATGGAAAAGGAGCGGCGAAGAGGATGACGAAGCCGGCTGATTGTATCCGGCCCTGAAACCGGGCTGCGCCGACCCGGCTTAACCCTGAAACGAAAGGATCATATCGATGGCCACCAACAGCTATGTTTCCAACCATTCGAGTGCCTGGAAGACGTCCATCGCCATCACCAAGACGCTGCGTGACGCCGAGGAAACGGGCCGGTTCATCAACAGGCTGCAAGGCGCCAAGGCCGAAAAGCTGATGATGGATGTCAACCGCAGTAACGAAGTTTAACCGGCTTCTCGCTTAAAACGAGGCTCAAACCGCGCAAGCAACCGCTGACCGATCCATCTCGGATTGCTCGATGGCCTTGCCCATTGGAACTTGCCATGAACACCCATCTGATGATGTCGCGGCGCTTCGCGCCTCTCTTCTGGACGCAGTTCCTGTCCGCCTTCAACGACAATTTCCTGAAGAACACGCTGGTGTTCCTCATCCTCTTCACCCTTGCCGCCGACCAGGCGGCGTCACTGGTGACCTTGGCCGGCGCCATCTTCATGGCTCCTTTCCTGCTCTTGTCCGCACTTGGCGGCGAGATCGCCGACCGCTTCGACAAGGCTTTCGTGGCGCGCAGGCTGAAGTTTGTCGAGAGCGGCGCCGCACTGCTCGCGGTCATCGGCATCGCGCTCTCCTCCATTCCGGTTCTGCTGACGGCGCTGTTCCTGTTCGGCGTCATCTCGGCGCTGTTCGGCCCGATCAAGTACGGCATCCTGCCCGATCACCTCGAACGCAAGGACCTGCCGCGCGCCAACGCCTGGATCGAGTCGGCCACCTTCGCCGCCATCCTCGGCGGCACCATCGCCGGCGGCATCGTCTCGGCCGACGGCATCGGCGTTGCGGTGTTCGGCCCAATCATGATGGCGCTTGCCGTCGGCTGCTGGCTCGTCAGCCGCTACATCCCGGCCACCGGTTCGGCCGCACCCGATCTCGCGATCGACAAGAACATCCTGCGCTCCACCTGGCGCCTGGTCAGCGAGTTGCGCACCAACCAGCGCATCTGGCGGGCGGCGCTGATGGCGTCGTGGTTCTGGCTGGTCGGGGCCATCGTCCTTTCCATCCTGCCCCCTCTGGTCAAGAATTCGCTCGGCGGCACCGAGATCGCGGTGACCGCCTATCTGGCCGTCTTCGCGGTCGCCGTTGCCGTCGGCTCGGCCATCGCGGCATGGATGTCGCAGGGCCGCATGGTGCTGCTGCCGGCACCGGTCGGCACGGCGCTGATGGCCGTGTTCGGGCTGGACCTCGCCTGGAGCGTGTGGGGCCTTCAGGCCTCCGCCCAGGCGCAAACGCTCAGCGCCTTCTTCGCCGGCCAGAACACCATTCGGGTCGCCATCGATCTCGCCGGCCTGGCGATCGCCGGCGCCTTCCTGGTCGTGCCGACCTTCGCGGCCGTGCAGGCCTGGGCGCCGGAGGACCGCCGCGCCCGTGTCGTCGCCGCGGTGAATGTCGTCAGCGCCGGTTTCATGACCATTGGCGGCGGCCTCGTCGCCGTCATCCAGGGCGCCGGCGTCTCGATCGCCGGCGTGCTGGCCGGCCTTGCCGCGGTCAATGCCGTCGCCGCCTGGCTGATGCTGAAATACCTGCCGACGAATCCTTTCCGCGATTTCGTCTCCATCCTGTTCCGCGCCTTCCATCATCTGGAGGTCGAGGGGCTGGACAACCTCAAGGCCGCCGGCCCGGCGCCGATCCTGGCGCTCAACCATGTCAGCTTCCTCGACGGTCCGCTGGCCCTGACGCTGACCGACGAGGAGCCGGTCTTCGCCATCGACCACACCATCGCGCAGGCCTGGTGGATGAAGCCGTTCCTGAAGCTCGCCCGCGCCCTGCCGCTCAATCCGGCGAAGCCGATGTCGACCCGCACGCTGATCAAGATCGTGCAGGGCGGCGATCCGCTGGTCATCTTCCCGGAAGGCCGCATCACCGTCACCGGAGGCCTGATGAAGGTCTATGACGGCGCCGCCATGGTCGCCGACAAGACCGGCTCGATGGTCGTGCCGGTGCGCATCGACGGGCTGGAGAAGAGCTACTTCTCGCGGCTGACGTCGCAGCACGTGCGCCGCCGGCTGTTCCCGAAGGTCAAGGTGACCATCCTGGAGCCGGTGAAGCTCGACGTTCCGCAGGAGCTCAAGGGCCGCCAGCGCCGCACCGCGGCGGGCGCCGCCCTCTATCAGGTGATGTCGGATCTCGTCTTCCGCACCGAGGACATCGACAGGACCGTGCTGGAGAAGATCATCCTGACGGCGAACGAGCGCGGCATGAAAGAGCTCGCCGTGCAGGACCCGGTCACCGGCTCGCTGAGCTATGGCAAGCTGCTGACGGCCGCCGCCGTGCTCGGCGAGAAGTTCGAGCACCTCTATGCCGGCCAGCAGACGATCGGCATCATGCTGCCAAACGCCAACGGCGCATGCGCGACGCTGCTCGGCGTCATGTCGGCCGGCAAGGTGCCGGCGATGATCAACTTCACCGCCGGTGCGGCGAACATCCTCTCCGCCTGCAAGGCCGCCGAGGTGAAAACCGTGCTGACCTCGCGCGCGTTTGTCGAACAGGCAAAGCTCGGCGCCGTGGTCGAGGAAATCGGCCGCTCGGTGGAGATCGTCTGGCTCGACGAGCTGCGGGCCGGCATCGGCCTCAAGGACAAGCTGCTCGGCTTGCTGCGCAAGACCACGCCGCGCGTCGCCCGCAAGCCCGACGACGCCGCGGTGATCCTGTTCACCTCGGGTTCGGAAGGCACGCCGAAGGGCGTGGTGCTCACCCACCGCAACATCCTGGCCAACGCAGCCCAGGCTGCCTCGCGGATCGATTTCCACTCGGGCGACAAGGTGTTCAACGTGCTGCCGATCTTCCATTCCTTCGGCATGACGGCGGGCACGGTGCTGCCGCTGATCTCGGGCGTGCCGGTCTATTTCTACCCCTCGCCGCTGCACTACCGCATCGTGCCGGAACTGGTCTACGCGTCGAATGCGACGATCATCTTCGGCACCGACACGTTCCTCTCCGGCTATGCGCGCACGGCGCATCCTTACGACTTCCGCTCGGTGCGCTACTGCTTTGCCGGCGCCGAGCCGGTCAAGGCGGCGACGCGCATGACCTATATGGAGAAGTTCGGCCTGCGTATCCTCGAAGGCTACGGCGTGACCGAGGCGGCTCCGGTGATCTCGATCAACACGCCGATGTACAACCGGTCCGGCAGCGTCGGCAAAATCATGCCCGGCATGGAGTATCGGCTGGATCCGGTGCCCGGCGTCGATGACGGCGGGCGGCTCTACGTGCGCGGCCCCAATGTCATGTCGGGCTATCTGCGGGCCGAGAAGCCGGGCGTGCTCGAGCCGCTGGCAGACGGCTGGCATGACACCGGCGACGTCGTCACCGTCGACGAGGCCGGCTTCATCACCATCCGCGGCCGCGCCAAGCGCTTCGCCAAGATCGGCGGCGAGATGATCTCGCTGGCCGCTGTCGAGGCGCTGGCCGGCGAATTGTGGAAAGGGTCGCTGTCGGCGGTTGCCAGCGTGCCGGATGCCCGCAAGGGCGAAAAGCTGATCCTCATCACCGAGGCCGCGAACGCCACCCGGGCCGAATTCCTGGCCTTCGCCAAGGCCAACGGCGCCATGGACCTGATGGTGC
>NZ_RZOS01000222.1:0-9259 GCF_004022605.1 Mesorhizobium sp. M4B.F.Ca.ET.089.01.1.1 | reverse complement strand
ATTCGTCGGCGATCTGCGCTGGCGTGCCGACGATCCGCCAATGTCCGCGCGCGCCGGCGAAATGGCGGGCAAGCTGACGGATGGAGAGACCATCGCGGCGCGACTGCTCGACGACCAGCGCCTGCCGGCTCTTCATGCCCTCGCTCTCCGGCAGTTCGGGCAGCGGGCCGTCGATCGGATAGCGCCAGAGATCGGCGATGCTGAGATAGCTGGCGAGCAGCGCCACGCCGACCTCGTCGGGGATAAGCTCCTGCAATTCCTCATGCTTTTGCCGAGCCTCCGCCTCTGTGGCGGCGACGACCGGCGCGACGCCGGGCATGATCTTGACGTCTTCCGGCTCTCGCCCGTAGGCGGCGAGCCGTCGCTTGACGTCGTCGTAGAAGGCCTTCGCTTCTTCGAAGGTCTGCGCCGCGCTGAACACCACGTCGGCGGTCATGGCGGCAAGGTCCTTGCCGTCCTCCGAGGCTCCCGCCTGCACCATGACCGGCGCGCCCTGCGGCGAGCGCGGCAGGTCGAGCGCGTCCCTCACCGAAAAGCTGTGGCCGTCATGGTTGAGGCCGCCATTGCCGCCGCCGCGCCAGAGGCCGGCGACCACTTGGGCGAATTCGCGCGCCCGCTCGTAACGGTCGGCATGCGGACGCAGGCCCGTCGAGCCGAAATTGGCGGCCTCGATGTGGCTGGCCGAGGTGACCAGGTTCCAGCCGGCGCGGCCGCCGCTCAGATGGTCGAGCGAGGCGAAGGTTCGCGCCAGCCCGTAGGGCTCGTTGTAGCTGGTCGACGCCGTGGAGACGAGGCCGATGCGCTCGGTCTGCACGGCGATCGCCGAAAGCAGGCTGATCGGCTCGAAACCGATCGAGCGCGAGGTCTGGCTGGCGATCTGGACGTTGGCCTCGCGCAGGCCGGCAGCATCCTCGCAGAAGATCATGTCGAGCTTCGCCGCTTCGGCCGTGCGGGCGAGTTGTATGTAATGGTCGATGTCGATACCGGCCGTGACATGCGCATCGGGATGGCGCCAGGCGGCGATGTGGTGGCCTGTCGCCCACAGGAAGGCGCCGAGCTTCATCTGACGCGCGCTCATGGTTTGCCTCCTGCCTCAAGTCCGAGATGCTGGCGCAACGTCGCGCCCGCACGTGCGGATTGAGCCAGGCCGCGACGTTGCAGCTCCGGCAGCACACGATCGGCAAAGGCCTCAAGCGCAGGAGGATCCGCCGGCAAAGTAAAGTTGAGGCCGTCGCAGCCGTTCGGGCCGACTTCGGCCTTCAGTTCGGGATCCCCGGCGACAGTCATCAGAACCTTCATGGCATCCGGCTCGCGGCCGGCGGCAAGCGCGCGACCTCTCAGGTCGTCACAAGCAGCCCTTGTCGCTTCCGGCGATCCTTCGGCGATCAGGACGACGTCCGCGACGCGGACGGCGAAGTCGAGGTCGGCCTCGGACAGGCCGGACATGACCAGCACCGGCGCGTCCTGCGGCGAGCGCGCCACGTTGAGCGGCCCGCGCACCGAAAAGAACCCGCCCTTGTGGTCAAGCAGATGCATCTTCTGCGGGTCGTGGAAACGGCCGCCGGCCTTGTCGAACAAAAGCGCATCGGCGTCCCAGCCTCTCCACAGGCCTTGCACGATGCCGATGAATTCTTCGGCGCGGCGACGGAAATCATCGTCCGAAAAACCTTCAGGCCGGCTGAAATTGGCGGCCTGGCGGGGATCCTGGATCATCGTCGCGCTCCAGCCGGCGCGGCCGTGGCTGATGATGTCGAGCGAAGCGAAGCGCCGCGCCAGATTGTACGGCTGGTGCGCGAGCGTCGAGGCGCTGGCGACGAGGCCTATTTTATCGGTAACGGTCGCCAGAGCTGCCAATAGCGTCGTTGCCTCGAATGGGCTGGTCGATCGAGCGCCGCTGGGGGCGGCATCGGAGACGACGACCAGGTCGATCCCGGCCGCTTCCATTTTCCGCACGAAGCCGGCTATGCGGCGGAAGTCCAGGCCGGCCTGTCCGTCGGTGGCGGCAATGTCGAGCGAAATGGCGAGATGCATGACGCGAACCTAAGTCCGCCTTCGCGCAAGGCAAGCCTGTGGAGTGGGCCAGCGGGCCGTCACTTGCCGGCCAGCCCCTATTTGCCCGCCAGAATATCCTTGATCAGCCGCTGGCAGCGCTCTGCCATGAAGTCGAGCAGCAGCCGTACCTTCGGGTCCTGCAGCTTCTTGTGCGGATAGACGGCGGCGAACTGCACCGGCGTCGGCGGTGTCTTGGCGAGTATCACCTTCAGCCGCTCGTCGCGAATGAAGGGCTCGACCTCGAAGCGCGGCTTGTTGATGATGCCGCGGCCCGACAGCGCCCAGCCGGTCAGCACGTCGCCGTCGTCGGTGTCATAGGGTCCATGCACCTCGAATTTCTGCGGGCCGGCCGGCGTCTGCAGCGTCCAGACATATTCGCGCGCGCCGGCATAGCGCAGCATCAGGCAGTCGTGCTTCTTGCCGATCAGTTCCTGCGGCTCGGCCGGCTCGCCGCGCGCCTCCAGATATTTCGGCGCCGCCACCAGCACGCGCTCGCATTCCATGATGCCGCGCATCCTGAGGCTGGAATCCTCGATGATGCCCAGCCGGAAGGCGACGTCGATGCCTTCCTTCATGATGTCGACATTGTGGTCTGAAAGCCTCAGCCGCACCTCGATATCAGGGTATTTGTCGTGGAAGTCCGGGATGCCGGAGGCGACCAGCCGGCGGCCGAGGCCGAGCGGCGCCGTCACCTTGATCGTGCCCCGCGGCTGGCCGGACAATGCCGAGACGGCGGCCTCGGCCTCGGTTATCGCCTCCAGCACCTGCTTGGCGCCGGTGTAGAATACCGTGCCGTGCTCGGTCGGCATCAGCTGCCTGGTCGTGCGGTTGAACAGGCGGACGCCGAGGTGCTTCTCCAACTCCTTGATGCGGTTGGAAGCGACCGCCGGCGAAATACGCATATCGCGCCCCGCCGCCGATAGATTGCCGAGCTCGACGACACGGACGAAGACGGCGATGTTGTCGAGATAGGCCATGCGTGGCTCTCTGCGGCTGCGTGGGGCAACCCTAGTATTTTTTATTTTTTTTTGAAAGTCATCGCGCACCTCGCCTCTTTTCGTTTCGGCGCCAGACCGTAAAGTCGGGCAATCGGCAGGGACGACTTCCCAAGGGCAACACGATGCTGGATTTCGCGATTTTCTGGGACTGGCTGAGCTTCGCCGTCCGCTGGCTGCATGTCATCACCGGCATCGCCTGGATCGGCTCGTCCTTCTATTTCGTCGCGCTCGACCTCGGGCTGCGCCAGCGCCCCGGCCTGCCGGTCGGCGCCTTCGGCGAGGAGTGGCAGGTGCATGGCGGCGGCTTCTACCACATCCAGAAGTATCTGGTGGCGCCGGCCGAGATGCCGGAGCACCTGACCTGGTTCAAATGGGAGTCCTACGCCACATGGCTGTCGGGCTTCGCCATGCTGTGCGTGGTCTACTATGCCGGCGCCGACCTGTTCCTGATCGATCCCAATGTGCTGCCGATGGCGGTGCCGGTCGGCATCCTCTTGTCGATGGCGACCATCGGCGTCGGCTGGGTGGTGTATGATCTGCTTTGCCGCTCGCCGCTGGGCAAGAGCGACACCGGCCTGATGCTGGTGCTCTACGGCGTGCTGGTGTTCATCGCCTGGGGACTCACCCACCTGTTCACCGGCCGCGCCGCCTTCCTGCATCTTGGCGCCATCACCGCCACGATCATGTCGGCCAACGTCTTCATGGTCATCATCCCCAACCAGAAGATCGTCGTCGCCGACCTGATCGCCGGCCGCAAGCCGGACCCGAAATACGGCAAGATCGCCAAGCAGCGCTCGCTGCACAACAACTACCTGACGCTGCCGGTGCTGTTCCTGATGCTGTCGAACCACTATCCGCTGGCGTTCGGCACCGAGTTCAACTGGGTGATCGCCTCGCTGGTGTTCATCATCGGTGTCTTGATCCGGCACTATTTCAACACCGTCCATGCCCGCAAGGGCAATCCGACCTGGACGTGGCTCGGCGCCGCCGTGCTGTTCGTCATCATCATCTGGCTGTCGACGGCGCCGAAGGTCCTGACCGGCGAACCCAAGGCTTCCGCCGCGGCCGAGAGCTATATCGCCTCGGCGCATTTCCAGGCCGTGCGCGACACGGTGCTTGGCCGCTGCTCGATGTGCCATGCCGAGGAGCCGGTCTATGAGGGCATCTATCACGCGCCGAAGGGCGTGATGCTCGACACCGACGCCCGCATAGCCGAGCATGCGCGCGAGATCTACCTGCAGGCCGGCCGCAGCCACGCCATGCCGCCCGCCAACGTCACCCAGATCAGCGACAAGGAGCGGGCGCTGCTGGTCGCCTGGTTCGAAGGCGCGGGAAAGTAAGCATGATCTCGACTCTTCTGCGCGGCCGCACGCTGACTTTCCTGCGCTGGCCGGAAACGATCGACGACCATTCCGCCTGGCGCTACGAGGAGGATGGCGGCCTGCTGATCAGCGACGGCCGGATCGTCGCCTCCGGCGCCTATGCCGATATCGAGAAGCAGGCCGGCGACGGGGCAAGACGGATCGACCATCGCCCGCATCTCATCCTGCCGGGCTTCATCGACGCGCATGTGCATTTCCCGCAGATGCAGATCATCGCCTCCTACGGCGCCGAGTTGCTCGACTGGCTGAACAAATACACCTTTCCCGAGGAGACGAAATTCCGCGACGCCCAGCACGGCCGCCGCATCGCCAGACTGTTCCTCGACGAGATGGTGCGGCATGGCACGACGACGGTCGCCACCTACTGCTCGGTGCACAAGGCCTCGGCCGAGGCCTTCTTCGCCGAATCGCACGACCGCAACATGCTCAACATCGCCGGCAAGGTGATGATGGACCGCAACGCGCCGGACGGCCTGCTCGACACGCCGCAATCGGGCTATGACGATAGCAAGGCGCTGATTGCGGAATGGCACGGCAAGGGGCGCCAGCACTACGCCATCACGCCGCGCTTCGCCATCACCTCGACGCCGGAGCAGATGGAGATGGCCGGCGCGCTCTGCCGCGAGCATCCCGATCTACACATGCAGACGCACCTCTCGGAAAACCATGCCGAGATCGCCTTCACCCAGGAACTCTATCCCTGGTCGCGCGACTATACCGATGTCTACGAGCATTATGGGCTGCTCGGGAAAAAGAGCCTGTTCGGCCACTGCATCCATCTCTCCGAACGCGAGGCGGATGCACTGTCGGGCTCCGGCTCGGTGGCGGTGTTCTGCCCGACCTCGAACCTGTTCCTCGGCTCCGGCCTGTTCGACTACCAGCGCTACCGCCGGCGCGAAAAACCGCTCCGGATCGCCGCCGCCACCGATGTCGGCGGCGGCACCAACTATTCCATGCTGCGCACCATGGACGAGGGTTACAAGGTGATCGCGCTGAACGGCGAGAAGCTCAACCCGTTCCAGTCCTTCTGGCAATTGACGCGCGGCAATGCCGAGGCACTGTCGGTCGCCGACAAGGTCGGCACGCTGGATGCCGGCACCGACGCCGACATCGTCGTGCTCGACGCCCGCGTCACGCCGGCGATGCGGCTCAGGATGGAGACAGTCGGCGCGCTGGCCGAGGAACTGTTTCTGCTGCAGACGCTGGGCGACGACCGCACTGTCCGCGAGGTCTATGTCGCTGGCCGACCGGCGAAGAGCGCGATCGCGATCTAGCATTCCGGCTTGACCCCACGGCAACCATCGGCCAAAGCGTGCGGCGACATCGACAGGGGAACGACATGGCCGTTGCCGACGACATCGCTCTGATCAAGAAACAGGAAGCCACGCTGGTCTTTGCTGCCTTCGACGAGGCCGTCGCCTTCGAGATCGGCTCGGCGATCCGCAAGCGGGCGCTGGCCGAGGACCTGCCGATCATCGTCGACATCAGAACCTTCGACCGGCCGCTGTTCTACGCCGCGATGCCGGGTTCGAACGCCTCCAATCCCGACTGGGCGCGGCGCAAGATCAATGTGGTGAAGCGGTTCCTGAAAAGCACCTACCGCATGGTTTTGGAGCAGCAGCGCCCCGACCGCACCTTCAAGGTCGGCGAGGGGCTGGATGTCGCCGACTACGTGCTGGCCGGTGGCGGCTTTCCGGTCACCGTCAACGGCGCCGGCGTGATCGGCGTGATCGCCGTTTCGGGCCTGCCGGAGCGCGAGGACCACGGCGTGGTCGTCGACGCACTGTGCGCGCATCTGGGCGCCGACCGCAGGCAATTGGCCCTGGCGCCGGAAGCACAATGACAGACCCCAAATCCTTCCTGACGTCGATCTTCAACGCCGCGGTCGCCGCCGCCGATCCCGAAAGGACGATCCGTGACCATCTGCCGGCAAAGCCGAGAGGCCGCACCATCGTCATCGGCGCCGGCAAGGGCTCGGCGCAGATGGCCGCCGCCTTCGAGAAGGTGTGGGATGGCCCGATCGACGGGCTGGTCGTCACCCGCTACGGCTATGGCGCGAAATGCGAGCGCATCGAGATCATCGAGGCGGCGCATCCGGTGCCGGATGCGGCCGGTCTCGAGGCCTCGCGCCGGCTGCTGGACAAGGTGCGCGGGCTGACGGCGGACGATCTGGTGGTGGCGCTGATCTCCGGCGGCGGTTCGGCGCTTTTGCCCTCGCCTGCTCCCGGCCTGACACTGGCCGACGAGATCGCCGTCAACGAGGCGCTGCTCGCCTCCGGCGCGCCGATCGCGGCGATGAACACGATCCGCAAGCATGTCTCGACCATCAAGGGCGGCCGGCTCGCGGCCGCCGCACATCCCGCCAGGGTGGTGTCGCTGGTCGTTTCCGACATTCCCGGCGACAACCCGGCCCTCGTCGCGTCCGGCCCGACGGTTCCCGACACCGGCAGCCGCGAGGATGCGCTGGCATCGATATCAGCCTACGGCATGAAGCTGCCGGCCTCGGTCATGGCGCACATCAATTCGCCGGCTGCGGACGCGCCACGCCCGGACGATCCGATCTTCGCCGGCAACGAAGTGCATCTGATCGCGTCGGCCGGCGTGTCGCTGGAAGCCGCGGCCGCCGAGGCAAAGCGGCAGGGGATAGAAGCCGTCATCCTCTCCGATTCCATCGAGGGCGAGGCACGCGAGGTGGGCGGCGTTCATGCCGCCATCGCGCGCGAGGTGGCGACGCGCGAGCGTCCGTTCGCCAAGCCGGTGCTGATCCTGTCGGGCGGCGAGACGACGGTGACGCTACGGGCAAAGGGCAAGGGCGGCCGCAATTCCGAATTCCTGCTCGCCTTTGCGATCGCCATTGGCGGCCTGGACGGCATTCACGCGCTGGCGGCCGACACCGACGGCATCGACGGCTCGGAAGACAATGCCGGCGCCTTCGCCGACGGCTCGACGGTGTCGCGCATGCGCGCCGCCGGCATCGACGCCAAGGCGATGCTCGCCGGCAACAATGCCTGGACGGCCTTCAATGCGGTCGGGGATCTGTTTGTGCCGGGTCCGACCGGCACGAATGTCAATGATTTGAGGGCGATTCTCGTCCGTTAACGCGTGCCGCATTGCCCTTGCGCAAGCGCCGGCGCTGCCCCTCATCCGCCTGCCGGCACCTTCTCCCCGCATAGTGACGGGGAGAAGGCAACTGGCTGCGAACGTCTGCGCTGCTATATCGGTGGTTGGCGAAATCATGCCGCGGCAGCGTCTTTCTCCCCGTCACTATACGGGGAGAAATGCCCGGTAGGGCAATGAGGGGCGGCGCGAACTTGTCGATGCTTGTTAATCAATGTTGAGGGCATCCGAAGAGGCGCACCGAAGCATAGTTGATCAAACCGCCATCAGCCGCCTCACCTTCCTCATGTCATTGAGGAATCGCTCGCGCTCGGCTTGCTTGTCCGCCTGTTCGCGGATGCGCAGGATGAAGGAGGGATGGATGGTGATAAAAATGCGCAGTCCGTCCTCGCGCTCGATCACCTCGCCGCGCATTTTAGTCACCGGCACGGCCTTGCCGAGCAGCGACTGCGCCGCCGTGGCGCCCAAAGCCACCACGAGGTTCGGTTTGACGAGATCGAGTTCACTGTCCAGCCACCAGCGGCAGGCCTGGACCTCGCCGGCATTCGGCTTGGAATGGATTCGGCGCTTGCCGCGCGGCTCGAACTTGAAGTGCTTGACGGCGTTGGTCACGTAGACCTTCTGCCGCTCGATATCGGCATCCTCTAGCGTGGCGTCGAAGATCCTTCCGGCCGGACCGACGAACGGTTTGCCGGCCACATCCTCCTGGTCGCCCGGCTGCTCGCCGACGAACACAACCTCGGCGCTGTCCGGTCCTTCGCCGAAGACGATCTGCGTCGCATTGCGCCAGAGCGGGCAACGGCGACAGGCTTTCGCCGCCTCGCGCAAGTCGCCGATCGACGCCTTCTCGCCGGGTGTCGGCTCGAGATCGTCCGAACCGCGCCTGGCCGGTGCCTTTGCCTGGGTCGTTGCGGCCATCCTGTGCCTCATCCATTCCAGGGTGAAATGGACCGGGCGGGCTATGGTTCCGCTCAGACCTCGTGCAGATAGAGGTGGTAATCGAGCTCGCTGACGGTGCGGGCGACGCGCAGATATTCGGCCTGCTTGATGGCGACGAAGGTCTTGTGCAGGTCGGCGCCGAGCGCTTCCTTCAGAAAGCTCGATGCCCTCGCCGCCTCGATTGCGGCGCGCCAGTCCACCGGCATGGCGCTGTGCCCGGCCGCCTGCTCATAGCCGTTGCCGGTGGTTTCCGGCCCGGGATCGAGACCTTCGTCGAGCCCCCTGGAGACACCGGCCAGCACGGTCGCCGCCACCAGATAGGGATTGGCATCGACGCCCGACGGCCGATGCTCGATGCGCCGGTTCCTGGCGTCGCCCGCAGGCACGCGCAGCGCCACCGAGCGGTTGTTGACGCCCCAGGTCGGCGCCACCGGCGCGTAGGACTGGGAGACGAAGCGCCGCCAGGAATTGGCGTGCGGCGCAAACACCAGCATCGATTCCGCCATGGTCTGGATCAGGCCGCCGAGGGCGCTCAGCAGTTTCGGCGACCATTTTTCGCCTTCGGCCTCGGCGAAGACGTTCCTGCCGGCATCGTCTTGCAACGAGACATGGAAATGCATGCCGGAACCGGCATATTTCTCGATCGGCTTGGCCATGAAGCAAGCGGTGACGCCGTGGCGGCGCGCCTGTGCCCTGACCAGCCGCTTCAGCATGACGAGGTCGTCTGCCGCCCGCATCACGTCCTTGCGGTAGTTCAGCGTCAGCTCGTAC
>NZ_RZOS01000221.1:0-9294 GCF_004022605.1 Mesorhizobium sp. M4B.F.Ca.ET.089.01.1.1 | reverse complement strand
GGCTCCATGTTGAAGTCGCCCAGCCAGATTGCCGCCAGCGGGTTCTCCGGCTCCGGCCCGCCATTGCTCCAGTTGCGCTGCGGTTCGTCGTCGGCGCCGCTCCACGGGCCGCCGTCCGACGGCGCCCGGCGATGCTCGGCCAGCAGATAATCGATCTGCTCCAGCCGCTCCTCGGCGGCGATGTGCGCGAGATGCAACGACAGCACCCTGAGCGAACCGGCCGGCGCGCGGATCATGCATTCGAGCGCGGCGTTGCGCGTGTTGAGCGGGCGCACGGTGCGGCGCAGCGGCAGCGTATGCAACCTGGACCAGACGATCGGCAGCTTCGACAGCACCATGGTGCCGAACTGCCGGCGGCGGTTGACGATACGGCCGTCGCGCCGCTCGCTGGCATCCATGTCGAAAGCCGGGCCGTAGACCCAATGGTAATCGGGCAGCAGTCGCGACAGAATTTCCGGCTGGTCGTCCTCGTTGGTTCGCTGCCAGTGCCGCTCGACCTCCTGCAAGGCGATGATGTCGGCGCCGTCGACGACGCGCGCGGCGCGCGCCAGATCGTAGCGGCCGTCGCTGCCGAACCCGTACTGGATGTTGTAGCTGACGAGCTTCATTGATTACCCGGCTCAACTTTCGGCGATGGCACTAGCGGTTCCGTGATGGCGTTGCAATGGACCGCAATGGCGACGGGGCTAGGCCAGGAGGAGTAACCGCCTAGGTCGTCAGCGGCTGGAACCGCCCCGCCGGCGACGCCGCCAGTTCCGACCAGTCGATTTCCTCCTCCAGCCGGTGATAGGCCTCGTCGCCGATCGTGCCGTTGCGGCGCAATTCCTCCAGCGCGTCGCGCTGGCGCTTGATGGCATAGAGGCGCAGCCGGTCGTATTCGGTCGCCGCCTGGGCGTCCTCAGGGTTCTCGGCGACCCGGCGCTGCGCCTCATACTGCTCGCGCACCACTGCCGCCGCGGCCGACGTCTTGTGGTTCAGGACGTCGAGCGCGGCCTGCATGACGGCGACGCGCGCCTCGGCCACCTCGCGGTCTATCGTCGTATCCGGTTCGAAGTCGAGTACCCTGAGCAGAGGCTTCAGGCTCATGCCTTGCAGCACCAGCGTGCCGAGAACGACCGCGAAGGCGGCAAGCACGATCGGGTCACGCCCCGGGAAGCCAGCCGGCAGCGCAATCGCCACCACCAGCGTCACCAGTCCCCGCATGCCGCACCAGCCGACGAGCACGGCGCCGCGAAATGTCGGCGCATCGCGCTTTTTGTCTTCACTGTCGACGCGGGCAACCCATCGCATGACCGCAACGTAGCTCGCGACCCAGACGAGGCGCGCCGCAATGACGACGGCCAGCACCGTCGCGGCGAAGAGAAAGGCATCGCCTTGCCCGTCGCCGGAGAGCCGGCCGACGATCGACCGTGCCTGCAGGCCCATCAGCACGAAAGCCAGCACGTTCAGTACGAACACCGCCGATTCCCAGACCGAATAGGTGCTGACGCGCCTGCGCGCCGACATCAGGCGCGGCGCGGTTCGCGCAATCGTCATGGCATAGACGACGATGGTGATGATGGCCGACAGCCCGAGCCTGTCGGCAACTATCCAGACACCGAATGTACCGGCGAACTGCACCACGGTGCTGCTTGCCGCATCCTCGATGCGCGTCAGCGTCAGCAGCGAGAAGCGGCCGAACAGATAGCCGGCGACGACGCTGCCGACCGTCGACAAAAGGATCACCGGCACCGCGTCCTTCAGCATGACCGAGCCGATGGCGGCCGAAACCGCGATCCTGTAGATCAGCAGCGCGGTCGCGTCGTTGAGCAGGCTCTCGCCCTGCAGGATGGCGGTGATGCGGTGCGGCACCTTGAACTGACCGAGCACGGCGCTCGCGGCCACGGCATCGGGCGGCGCGACGATAGCGCCAAGCGCGATCGCCGCCGCGATGGGCAGCCCGGCCATCTTCCAGCCGACGAAGGCAACGACCACGGTGGTGAAGACGACGGCGCCAAGCGCCAGCAGCGCCAGCGACAGCCGGTAGCGCTTCAGGTCGCGCAGCGAGGTGTCATAGGCGGCGTCGAGGAGCACCGGCGCGATGAACAGCGCAAGCGCCAGTTCCGGATCGATCTCGATGGTCGGTGCGCCGGGCACGAAGGCGATCCCCACCCCGGCCAAGGCCAGCAGCGAAGGATAAGGTACCTCCAGCCGCCGCGACAGCGCCGCCAGCGCGACGGCGATCAAAAGCAGGACAAGGGTCAGTTCGAACAGGGCCATGTCTTATCGTAGCGACGAAGCAAGGAGCTTGGCAGTGGCAAAGCGGCAAGATGCTGTTGATTGTCGGAGCCTTGGCCTGCCTGGAAAGAGGCAGGCCAAGGCTTCGACGGGATTTTCAACGCTAGCCGCTCAGGTCGGCGCTGCCCCTCATTGCCCTGCCGGGCATTTCTCCCCGTATAGTGACGGGGAGAAAGACGCCGGCACCGATGATTTCGCTAATTATCGCCGTTGAGGAATGAGGCGCCGGCGTTGCGGCCAGCCCCTTCTCCCCGTCACTATACGGGGAGAAGGTGCCGGCAGGCGGATGAGGGGCGGCGCCAACGGTTGGTCATTGCGGACACATCGGCTCCTGATGGTTTGCAACGGTCGACGACGTGCGAAAGAACGGCGTTGTTCCTAATGCAGCACAAGCATGTCGCCGGACGAGAACGAGATGTCCGCCTTCTCGCCGACCACGGGCGGTGGCGTCGTCGAGTTGTTGAACGTGTCGAGCGACACCGTGTTGCCGCCAATGCCGACGCGCACCCGGATGACCGAGCCGAGGAAGTGCACTTCGGCGATCTCGCCGGAAAGGCTGGTGTCATGGCCGGGTTGCCACCCCAGCGAAATCGCCTCGGGCCTGAGCGCGAGCGACAGCGTGTCGCCGGACTTCGAGCCATTGAGCTTGCCCTCGAGCGCGACCTCCTGCGCATTGACACGCACCTTGCCGGCGGCAGCGTCGGTGACCGTGCCTTCCAGCACGTTGAGTGTGCCGACGAAATTGGCGACGAACTTCGTCGCCGGCCGGTTGTAGATCTCGAACGGCGTGCCGACCTGCTCGGCCTTGCCGCCATACATGACGGCGATGCGGTCGGAGATCGACAGCGCTTCTTCCTGGTCGTGGGTGACGAAAATGGTGGTGATGCCGAGCTTCTTCTGGATCGAACGGATCTCCTCGCGCAGCGACACGCGCACCTTTGCGTCGAGCGCCGACAGCGGCTCGTCGAGCAGCAAAAGCTTCGGCTTCGGCGCGATCGCGCGCGCCAGCGCGATGCGCTGCTGCTGGCCGCCGGAAAGCTGATAGGGATAGCGGTCGGCCATCTGCGGCAGCTTGATGATGTCGAGCATCTCGGCGACGCGGGAATCGATGGCGGCCTTGGCCATGCCCGCCACCTTCAGCCCGAAGCCGATGTTCTGCGCCACCGTCAGATTGGGAAACAGCGCGTAGGCCTGGAACACCATGCCGACATTGCGCTGGTTGGGCTTCAGCCGCGTGATGTCCTTGCCAGCCACCACGATCTTGCCGGCGCTCGGCTCCTCGAAACCGGCGACCATGCGCAGCACCGTCGTCTTGCCGCAGCCCGATGGGCCAAGGAAGGACACGAACTCGCCCGGCGCAACGTCGAGGTTGAAATCCTCGACCACAGTCGTGGCACCGAAGGACTTTCGCACATGCTGGATGGAGAGGAACGGCTCGGCCATGGCTTTGACTTTCAGTTCGGGCGGTTCGCCGATTTCGGCGCGAAGCGGGACAGGATCTGGATCAGCGACATGCAGCCCCAGGTGATGGCGAAGGCGATGATGGCAAGCGCCGCCGGCTCATAGGCGCGGTTGGCGCCGATATTCTGCAGATACGGTCCGAAGGCCGGCCGATTGAGCAGGCTCGCCATGGTGAATTCGCCGATGACGATGGCGAAGGTCAGGAAGGCGCCCGACAACACCGCGATCAGCACATTGGGCAGGATGACACGGGTGATGATCGTCCCCCAGCCGGCGCCGAGGATCTGCGCCGCTTCCGTCAGCGTCCTGACATCGATGGTGCGCAGCCCGGTATCGACCGCCCGGTACATGTAGGGCAGCGCCAGCGTCGCATAGCCGATGACCAGCAGGGCGTTGGTGCCCGTGTCGCTGGCGAGGAACGGCAGCGGCGAGTTGGAGCCGTACATCCGGATGTAGCCGAAGACGATGACTATGGCCGGAATGACCAGCGGCAACAGCGTGATGAACTCGACCACCGGCCTGATCTGCGGCAGACGCAGCCGGATCCAGTAGGCCGCGGGCACCACGATCAGCACGCCGAGGATGATGGTGAAGATCGCCGCGACTACCGAATACATGAATGTGGCCTGGAAGCGCTCGTCCCCCAGCACGATCTGATAGGCGTCGAACGAATAGGCGCCGCGCCGCATGCGCATCGAGAATTCGACGGTCGCGATCAGCGGAATGAAGAAATAGGCCGCGCCCAGCGCGAAGACGACCCAGGCCCAGAATCTACCGGACTTCATTTGAGCCACCTCTCCGAGCGGGTCCGGAACCAGATGTAGAAGACATTGGCGAGACCGGTGATGACGATCATGCCGAAGGCGATCGCATAGCCGAGATGCGCGTTGTGCAATACGTCGCCACGGATCTGCGCGTAGAGCAGGATCGGCACGATGTTGAGCGAGGAACCAGTCAGCGCATAGGCGGTGGCGATCGCCCCGAAGGCGTTGGCGAAGAGCAGGATCACGGTGCCGAGGAAGCTCGGCCAGATCACCGGAATGACCACCATGCGCCAATACTGCGCCGTGGTCGCGCCGAGCGTCGCGGCGGCTTCACCCCATTCCTTCTTCAGCCCGTCGATAGCCGGCGTGATGATGACCACCATCAGCGGGATCTGGAAGTAGACATAAGTCAGCGTCAGGCCCCAGAAGGACAGGATGTTGAAGCCGTGCGCGTAAATGTTCAGCCCAAACACGGTGTTCAGGATGACGGTGGCGAGCCCGAGCCGGCCCAGCGTGGCAAGGAAGGCGAAGGCCAGCGGCACGCCGGCGAAATTGGAAGCGACACCGGAAAATGTCAGCGTCGCCGAGCGTATCCAGTCCGGCAGGCCGCCACGCACGATGGCAATGGCGATGGCGAGCCCGGCGAAGGCGCCGATCAGAGCCGAGGCAAGGCTGACCTTGATGGAAATCCAGTAGGCGGCAACGATCGACGGCTGCGCCAGGGCCGCGATGTTTTCGAACGTGAACTCGCCTGCGTCGTTCTGGAAGGCGCCCAGCATCAGGTAGAGCGTGGGCAGGATCAGGAACATGATCGCGAAGACGAAGAACGGCGTGACGCCGAGCCACTGCGTCGGCAGCCGCAGCCTTCGCGCCTCGGCGGGCGGCGCGGTCTTCCCCGCAATGGCTTGATTGGAGAGGGAGAGATCGGTCATGCGCCGGCTACCGTCTTGGAGAGGAGCCGGGCGGCCAAAGCCGCCCGGCCCTTACATTGTGTTACTTCACGTTGGCGCCGACAACGGCATCCCAGTTCTTGGTGATGGCTTCCTTGGCCTTGCCCTGTTCATCGAGGGTCGGGAAGACAGCTGATGCATAGGCCTCGGCCGGCGGCAGCTTGGCCATCACGTCGGCCGGGAGCTTGCCGTTCTTGGCGAGGTCGTTGAAGCGGATCGGGTGGCAATAGCCCTTCAGCCAGCCGATCTGGCCTTCGTCGGAGTAGAGATACTCGAGCCACAGCTTGGCAGCATTCGGGTGCGGCGCGTAGGCGCTGATCGCCTGCACGTAGACGCCGGCGACGACGCCGGTCTTCGGCACGACGACATCGACCGGCGGGTTGCCCTTCAGCGTGTCGCGGCCGGCAAGCGCGTTGTAATCCCAGGTGACCAGGATCGGCGTCTGGCCCTGGGCGAGCGTCGCCGGCTTGCCGATGACCGGCACGAAATTGCCGGCGGCGTTGAGCTTCTTGAAGAAGTCGAGGCCGGCGGTGCCGGCGGCTTCGCCAGCGGCCGCGCCACCGGAAAGGCCGGCGGCGTAGACGGCCTGGATGGCTTGGTTCGAGGCGCGCGGGTCACCGGCGAGGGCAACCGTGTTGGCATAGTCTGCCTTCAAGAGGTCGGCCCAGTCAGCCGGCGCTTCCTTGACCAGATCCTTGTTCACCAGGAAGGACAGCACGCCGTAATAGTCGCCGGTCCAGAAGCCATCCGCATCCTTGGCGCTGTCCGGGATCGAGTCCCAGGTCGACACCTTGTAGGCCTGGATCAGGCCATCAGCCTTTG
This sequence comes from Mesorhizobium sp. M4B.F.Ca.ET.089.01.1.1, assembly GCF_004022605.1. NCBI lineage: Bacteria > Pseudomonadati > Pseudomonadota > Alphaproteobacteria > Hyphomicrobiales > Phyllobacteriaceae > Mesorhizobium > Mesorhizobium sp. M4B.F.Ca.ET.089.01.1.1. Next base: position 3,020 of record NZ_RZOS01000221.1, on the reverse strand, counting down.
CCGACGGGCCGAAGGACAGGCCGACGTCGATGACGTCAGGCGCCTGCGGGCCCTTGTTGTCCTTGTTGGCCTTGATCGCCTCGATCTCGTCGCCCGAGCCGGCATCCGGATTGAGTTCGTTGATCTTGATCTCCGGATACTTCGCCTTGAAGCCATCGATGACGGCGCCGTAACCGCACCAGTCATGCGGCAGCGCGATCGTGGTGAGCTCGCCCTCCGCCTTGGCCGCCTTGACGAGTTCATCCAGCGAAGCCGCGGACGAAATCACCGACGACACCATCAGGGTCGCGGCCGAAAGGGAAAGCACTTTCCCCGTGAATTTGAACATGTGTTCTCTCCGTTGAACTGACGCCGTTGGACGCCTGCGTTGCGGTATCGTTTTCGTGTGACAGCCAGATGAAAGCTTTGTGAAACCGGCACCCCGCAGTACGAAAAAGTAAACTCTTTTTAACCGGGTGTAGCAATCGCCTCGCGATTATTTTTCCGGCTAATTATTTCCCGCCTTGTTTTTCGCCCTCTCCCCTTTCCTTTCCCCTCGTTTCCGGATCAATTCCGACGCCTGAAATCTGTCTCAGACAGCGCCGGCGATGGCGTTTTCCAGCAGCGTCAGTGCCGCCTTCTTGGTCAGCTTGACCGGGTTGCCGCCGGCGGTCGGATCGACCACCGCCATGCCGGCGATCAGCCCCTTGCGCTTCTTGTCCATGTCGAGGCCCTTGATCAGGCCGGGCAGCGCATGCGGCACCTTGAGCTCCTTGCGCAGCTTGATGATCGCCTTGGCGAAACCGTCGAAGCCGCCCTTGATGCCGCAATAGGCGGCAAGCCGGGCGATGCGCTCGTCGATGGCGTCGCGGTTGAAGGCCAGCACGTAGGGCATGAACACGGCGTTCGTCATGCCGTGATGGGTGTCGTAGAGCGCGCCGATCGGATGCGACAGCGAGTGGATGGCGCCGAGCCCCTTCTGGAAGGCCGCCGCGCCCATCGCCGCGGCGCTCATCATATGGGCGCGGGCGACCAGGTCCTTGCCGTTGGCGAAGGCCTTGGGCAGGTTCTCGAACACCAGCCGAATGCCTTCCACCGCGATGCCGTCGGCCATCGGATGATAGCCCGGCGCGCAATAGGCTTCGAGGCAGTGCGCCAGCGCGTCCATGCCGGTGCCGGCGGTGATGAAGCCCGGCATGCCGACCGACAGCTCCGGATCGGCGATCACGATCGCCGGCAGGAGCTTCGGATGGAAGATGACCTTCTTGGTGTGCGTCGCCTCATTGGTGATGACGCCGGCGCGGCCGACTTCCGAACCGGTGCCGGCGGTGGTCGGCACCGCGATGATCGGCGCGATCGCGTCGGAATCGGCTCTCGTCCACCAGTCGCCGACATCCTCGAAGTCCCACACCGGCCGCGTCTGCCCTGCCTGGAAGGCGATCAGCTTGCCGAGGTCGAGCGCCGAGCCGCCGCCGAAGGCGATAACGCCGTCATGCTTGCCCTTCTTGAACACCGCGATGCCGGCGGTCAGGTTGGAATCGACCGGGTTCGGCTTGACCTCGGAAAACACGCCATACGGAACTTTGGCGTCGTCGAGGATCTTCAGCGTCGAGGCGACGACCGGCAGTTTCGCCAGCCCAGGATCGGTGACGAAGAGCGGCCGCTTGATGCCTGTGGCTGCCAGCACGTCTGGCAGTTCCTTGATGCGGCCGGCGCCGAAGCGGACGGTGGTCGGGTAGTTCCATTTGGAGATGAGCTTGGACATTGCTTGTCTTTCGAAAAAAATCAGATCGCTTCACGCAGGTGGAATGATTTCGGCCGGGTCAGATTGTCGTAGCCGATCGCCGAAAGTGCTGCGCCCTTGCCGGTGTCCTTGACGCCGGTCCAGACGAGCGCCGGATCGAGATAGTCGCATCGGTTCATGAACACGGTGCCGGTCTCGACGCGGTCGCCGATCGCCGCCGCATGCTCGGTGTCGCGCGTCCAGATAGACGCCGTCAGCCCGTAGGGACTGTCATTCATCAGCGCGATCGCCTCCTCGTCGTTTCGCACCTTCATGATGCCGACGATCGGACCAAAACTCTCCTCGCGCATGACGCTCATCTGGTGGTCGACATTGGTCAGCACTTCAGGCGCCAGATAGGGCGAGCCTGCCTTGTCCTCGGCCACCTTCATGTTGACATGCGCGGTGGCGCCTTTGCGCAGCGCCTCGGCCTTCTGCTCGCGGATCAGGTCGGCGAAACGCGCCTGCGCCATCGGCCCCAGCGTCGTCGCCTGCTCCAGCGGATTGCCGACGACATAGTTCTTCGTCTCGGCGATGAAGCCCTCGACAAACTCGTCATAGACCTCCTCGTGAACATAGACGCGCTCGATACCGCAGCAGCACTGGCCGGAATTGAAGAAGGCGCCGTCGACCAGATTGGCGACCGCATGGTCCATCTTGGCGTCGGGCAGCACATAGGCCGGATCCTTGCCGCCGAGCTCGAGGCCGAGGCTCATGAAGGTGCCGGCCGCGGCTTTCTCGATTGCGCGGCCGCCGGCGACCGAGCCGGTAAAGTTGACATGGTCGATCTTGCCGGAGCCGAGCAGCCTCTCGGTCTGGCCGTGGTTCAGGACGAGGTTCTGGAACAGGCCCTTGGGCAGGCCGGCCTTGTCGAAAGCCTGCTGGAAGCGTTCGCCGACCAGAAGCGTCTGCGCCGCGTGCTTGAGGATGACCGCGCTGCCGGCCATCAGCGCCGGCACGATGGTGTTGACGGCGGTGAGATAGGGGTAGTTCCACGGCGCGATGACCATGACCACGCCGAGCGGCACCTTCTTCACATAGCGGCGGAAGCCGTCCTTCGGGTTGGAGGCCAGGACCGGCTTCAACGCCTGTTCGGCGATCTCGACCATGTAGTTGACGCGTTCCTTGACGCCGCCGAACTCGCCGCCATAGCGCACCGGGCGGCCCATCTGCCAGGCGATCTCCGGCACGATCTCGTCGGTCATGGCGACCAGCGCTTCGAGCATCGCCAGCATGTACTTGCCGCGCTCGACGACCG
>NZ_RZOS01000220.1:0-9306 GCF_004022605.1 Mesorhizobium sp. M4B.F.Ca.ET.089.01.1.1 | reverse complement strand
GTCAGGTCCCCCATAGGCAAGAAACGCCAAGCGCTGTCGGGCGCGATCCTTGGCGGTGTGTGGCTCGTCCCGGCTGCGGGCTAGAGCTGTTCCAGGATGTGAGCAGCGCCCGACGTGTCGACACCGGGCTTGGTCTCGACGTTGAGAGCGGTGACCTTGCCGTCTTCGACGATCATCGAAAAGCGCTTCGAGCGCAGCCCCATGCCGCTTGCCGAAAGGTCGTTGTCGAGACCGACCGACTTGGCGAAGTCGCCACTGCCGTCGGCCAGATAGAGGATCTTGTCTTCGCCGCCGGTGAAGCGCGCCCAGGCGCCCATGACATGCGCGTCGTTGACAGAGACGACGGCGATCGTGTCGACGCCGCGCGCCAGAATGGCGTCACGGTTTTCCAGATAGCCGGGCAAATGGTTGTTGCTGCAGGTCGGCGTGAAGGCGCCGGGCACGCCGAACAGCACCACCTTCTTTCCCGCGAAGATCTCGGCCGCCGTGATCGGCTTGGCGCCGTCGGCGGTCATCGTCTTGAAGGTCGCTTCGGGCAGTTTGTCGCCAACGGAGATCATGGAATACCTCGTTCGATGATTGGGAGAGATGGAGGGCAGGGCGTGCCCTTGCGATAGCGAAGTCGGATGCCGCCCGCAACTGCCGGGCCGCCTGGAGCAAGAGATGTTGCGATCTGCGTCACGGGAAGGGTAGCAGACCCTCGACCGCGCCGTCGGCGCTGGTCAGCGTGTAGTGCAGCCCGCCATCGGTTGGCGTCGTCGACGGCCGGTCGAGGATCGGCACCGTGAACACCAGCTTGCCGTCCTTCTGGCTGCGCAACGGGGCGCCGAACATATAGTCCCGCTCGCCGGCGACGAAGAAGTCGGCCGCTTCCGGATCGCCCGGGAAGCTCGCTTCGACGACCAGCGTCTCATGGTCGCCCGGCAGCACGTTGACGCCGAAATCGGGCCGTGGCGGCGCCGGCAGCGCCGCGAATGCCGCCTTTACCTGCGCCGCATCCTCGGCATTGTCCGCGTCGGAAGCCGGGTCGATGGTCAGTCGCGTCTGCACGGGAATGCAGATCGTCTCGCAGATGCCGAGGAAGACATCGGCCACGATGATGGTCGGCTGGTCGGCGGCCGACAGCGTGAAGGTCACCGGCAGCGACACCGGATGGTCGTAGCCGGCCCATTTGCCGTAGCCGTCGTCATGGCGCTGCGGCGGCGGAAACGAGAAGGCGGCGCTCGCCACGTTGGTGCTCGGCGAAATGTCGATCTGCGGCGGCACGCCGGCATCGCCAGGGTCGCGCCAATAGGTTTTCCAGCCGGGCTTCAGCGCAATGTCGAGCACGCCCTGCACGTGCCCGGCCTCGTCGGGCTTGCCGCTGGTGACGAGCCGCACCTGGCCGCCTTCGCTGTTGTACCAGATCGAGGAGGAGGCCGAGGCGGGAATGCTCGTTCCCAATCCAAAGGCGGAGCAGAGCAGCAGGATCTTCAAGCTTTGCATGGCGGTGATTTGATCGTCAGTTCATGGCTGCGCAATGATTTCATCAGCCATTCGGTATCATATTTGCGTGACATCGTGCGCGTGCCAAAAAGCGCGCGGCGCAATCGGCAGCGGCACGCCGGCCGCAAATCGCGCGCGGCGCATCTTTCCGACGCCCGGGAAACGCGTTACCCTCCCATCCATGGACTTGTTGCGCCACAAGAAGACGGCCGCCGGACGCGGCTTTCTCGACGATCAGTTCCTGATTGCCATGCCCGGCATGAAGGACGACCGCTTCACGCGCTCCGTCATCTACATCTGCGCCCACAGCGACGAGGGCGCGATGGGCCTGATCATCAACCAGACGCAGCAGATGCTGTTTCCGGATCTTTTGGTGCAGCTCGGCATCATGAACGAGCAGGAGGCGATCCGCTTGCCGGCGCATGCGCGCGATTTCGTCGTGCGCAACGGCGGGCCGGTGGACCGCAGCCGCGGCTTCGTCCTGCATTCCGGCGACTACCGGGTGGAATCCTCGCTCAGCGTTTCCGACGACATCTGCCTGACCGCCACCGTCGACATATTGCGCGCCATCTCGTCCGGCCGCGGTCCCCGCCATGCGCTGATGGCGCTCGGCTATTCCGGCTGGGGCGCAGGCCAGCTCGAAAGCGAGATCGCCGAGAATGGCTGGCTGACCTGCCCGGCGACACCGGAGCTTCTGTTCGACGCCGACATCGAGCGCAAATACGACCGCATCCTCGCCTCGATCGGCATCGATCTCGCGCATCTCAGCCTGGCCGCCGGCCACGCCTGATCAGGCCTGCGTCAGCGGATACTGTTCCTTCAGCGTCTTCAGCACCTGGTCGCCGGGCATCGGCGCGCCGAACATGAAGCTCTGCACATATTCGCAGCCCATCTGGCGCAGCTCCAGCGCATCGCTTTCGTCCGAGATGCCTTCCGCCACGACGGACAGGCCAAGCTCGTGCGCCATGTTGACCATGGACTTCAGCAGCACGGCGCGTTTCGGCGTCGCGTCGTCGACGAAGCTCTTGTCGATCTTGATCGTGTCGAAGGGGAAGCGCGTCAGGTAGGACAGCGAGGAATAGCCGGTGCCGAAATCGTCGAGCGACAGCCCGATGCCGAGCTGCTTCAGCTTGGTCAGCACATGCGAGGTCTGCTCGGGATTGTCCATCACCAGCGATTCGGTGAGCTCGAGGCGGAAGCAGCGCGGCTTCAGATTGGCGCGCGCGATGACCGAGCGCACGTCGCTGACCAGGTCGCGGCGGATCAGCTGGCGGCTGGAGAGGTTGACCGAAACCGACAGCGGCGCGTCGCCGATCTGCTTCTGCCAGGTCGCCAGGTCCTCGGCCGCCTGCTGCATGGCGAACAGGCCGAGCTGCACGATCAGCCCGCAATTCTCGGCGACGGGAATGAAATCCGCCGGCGGGATCATGCCGCGGCGCGGATGGTCCCATCTGAGCAGCGCCTCGAAGCCGGCGACGCTGCCGTCCTCCAGCCGCACGATCGGCTGGTAGGCGAGGGTGAATTCACGCCGTTCGATGGCGCGGCGCAGGTCGGATTCGAACTGCAGCCGGTCCGTGCCGACGGTGCGGAAGGCTGGCCGGAACGGTTCGATCCTGTCGCCGCCGAAGCGCTTGGCCTGGTGCATGGCGAGCTCGGCGTCCTTGACCATGTCCTCGGACGAGGTCTGCGCCGTCGTCCAGGTGATCAGCCCGATCGAGGCGGTCAGCACGATCTCGCGCTTGGCGAAGGTGATCGGGTTGTTGATCGCATGCTTGATGGCGTCCGCCACCGCGGCGATGCGGGCCGGATCCTGTTCCGACAGCAGCATCAGCGCGAACTGGTCGCCGGCAAAGCGCGACAGCGAATCCTTCGGCTTCAAGAGCCGGTGCAGACGGCGCGCAATGGTGAGCAGGATGGTGTCGCCGGCCGAGATGCCGAGGCCGTCATTGACCTGCTTGAAGCGGTCGATGTCGATAACGAAGACGGTCGGCCGCACCTTGTCTTCGGTGCGGGCGATCGAGATGATCGCCTCCAGCCGGTTCATGAACAGTTCGCGGTTCGGCAGGCCGGTCAGATTGTCGTGCACGGCGTCGTGCAGCAGCCGTTCCTCGGATTTTTTCTGCTCGGTCACGTCGACCATGGTGCCGACGCAGCGGATCACCTCGCCGTCCGAGCCGATCACTGGGCGGGCGCGCAGCGCGAACCAATGATAGTGGCCGTCGGCGCCGCGCAGGCGGAAATTCTGCGCCACCCGGCCGCGACGATGCTCCAGCACAACGTCGAGCGTGGTGCGGAAGGTGTCGCGGTCGTCGGCATGCAGCACCGGCAGCCAGTTGCGGGCCGCCCCGCCAAGGCTGTTGGGGGCAAGGCCAAGTTGCAGGCTGACATCTGGCTTGGTGACGACACGGTCGCGCAGCACGTCCCAGTCCCAGACGATGTCGCCCGATCCGGCGACGGCGAGCGCCTGCCGTTCGAGATCGGAGAACAGGCCCTGGTGGGCGCCACCGCCGGCGAAGGCGTGCTGCATGACGGTGAAGCCGATCAGAAGGATGATCAGGATCAGGCCGCCGCCCAGCGCTGGCTGGGCGATATCGTTGTCGAGCATGCCGGTGATCGCCATCCACGACCCGCATAGCCACAGCAAGACCATAACCCAACTCGGCACCAGCATGATCGCACGGTCATAGCCACGAATGCCGAGGAAGATGATCAGGCCGAGCCCGGTCAGCGCGGTTGCCGCGAACGAGATGCGGGCGATGCCGGCCGCCACCGCCGGATCGATGATGGCGACGCCGGCGATCAAGAGCAGGCCGAGGATCCAGACCAGCGCGCCGTAGCTGAAATGGCCGTGCCATCGGTTGAGGTTGAGATAGGCGAACAGGAACACAACGAAGGTCGCCGCCAGCGCCACCTCCGTTCCGGCGCGCCACATCTGTTCATTGCCGGGCGATATCTCGATGATCTTGTTGAGGAAGCCGAAATCGACGCAGATATAGGCAAGCACCGCCCAGGCAAGCGCGGCCGTCGCCGGGAACATCGAGGTGCCCTTGACGACGAACAGGATGGTCAGGAACAGCGCTAGCAGGCCGGCGATGCCGATGACGATGCCGCGGAACAGCGTGTAGGAATTGACCGAGTCCTTGTAGGATTCCGGATCCCAGAGGTAGACCTGCGGCAGTTTCGGCGAGGCAAGCTCGGCGACAAAGGTGACCACAGTGCCGGGGTTCAGCGTCACCCGGAAGACGTCGGCATCGGGGCTGGTCTGGCGGTCGAGCGCGAAGCCTTCGCTGGGCGTGATCGCGGCGATACGCGTCGCGCCGAGATCGGGCCAGAAGATGCCGGAATTCACCAGCCGGAAATGCGGCGCCACGATCAGCCGGTCGAGCTGCTGGTCGGTGGTGTTGGCGAGCGCGAACACGGCCCAGTCGCCACTCGATCGCGAATCCTTCGCTTCCACCTCGATGCGCCTTACGATGCCGTCGGGGCCGGGGGCTGTCGAGACCTGGAAATTCTCGCCTTGATTCGGGTACAGATCGAAGGCGCGCGAGAGATCGAGCGCCACGTCGTCGCGGGCGATCTTGATCGGCTCGACGGCGAACGCCGGCGAGGCTGCGCAGAGCGCAACGACCATCGCCAGGACAAGGGCGAGCAGCGACGCGAATCGCGAAAAATTCGTCAACTATCAGCCCTTCGTTCCAGCGCCCGGCGGATCGTCCGCGATCCGGGCGTAGAGGTAATGATCCTGCCAGATACCATTGATCCTGAGGTAGGATCGCAGAAGTCCTTCGCGCCGGAATCCGGCTTTTTCAAGCACGCGGATCGACCGGGCGTTGTCGGGAATACAGGCCGCTTCGATCCGGTGCAACCTCAGCGTATCGAAGGCGAAGCGCGACACCAGCTTGACCGCCTCGGTCATCAGGCCGCGGCCGCCATAGCGCTCGCCGATCCAGTAGCCGATATGGCCGCTTTGCGCGACGCCATGGCGGATGTTGCCGAGCGTGATGCCGCCGGCGAGCTTGCCGCTCGACTTCTCGAAGATGAAGAAGGCGATCGCGGTGCCTTGCGCGTAATCCTCGCGATAGCGGCTGATGCGCAGCCGCCATGCCGTGCGGTCGAGCTCGTCCGGCGTCCAGCGCGGCTCCCACGGCTCCAGGAAGGCGCGGCTTTCACCGCGCAGCGTCGACCAATCACGATAGTCGTTGGTCAGCGGCACGCGCAGCGTGACCTTGTCGCCCTTCAGTGCCGGCAGGTCGCGGCGAAAGAAAGGGAGCGCGAACATGGCGCTTGAGCAGGACTAGACGGCGAGCTTGCGGGCCGTCGTCTGCGGACCCGAAAGCGAATCGAGAATCGCCTCATAGGGCGCCAGCGTCCCCACGGGTCCGACGGCGGTGAGCGTCGGCTTGGTCGAAAACAGCCGCGACGAGAGATCGGTCAGCCGCTCGGTGGTGAGCGCCGCCAGCCGTTCCATCAGCTCTTCCTTGGCGATCGGCCGGCCGAACAGCAGCAATTGCCTGGCGATCTGCGAGGCGCGGCTGGCCGGGCTTTCGGCCGACATGATCAAACCGGCGCGGTATTGCGCGCGCGCCCGGTCGAGCTCCTCCTGCAGGATGTTCTCGCCGGCCTTCTGCAATTCGTCGATGATGACCGGCACCAGCTTGGCGATATCGCTCTGCCCTGTCGCGGCGTGCACGCCGAATATGCCGGTGTCGGAAAAGCCCCAGTGGAACGCGTAGACCGAGTAGCACAGGCCGCGTTTCTCGCGCACCTCCTGGAACAGCCTCGACGACATGCCGCCGCCGAGGATCATCGACAGCACCTGCGAGGCATAGAAATCGCGCACATGGTAGGCGCGGCCCTCGAAGCCGAGCACGATCTGCGCGTCCATCAGGTCGCGATCCTCGCGGAAGTCGCCGCCGACATATTGCGCGTATTGCGGAATGCTGCTCTCGGCCTTGGCGCGGAAGCCGCCGAGCCGCTTCTCCACCTCGCGCACGAAATTGTCGTGCTTGATGTCGCCGGCGGCCACGACCACCATGCGCTCGGCGCCGTACTGGCGCTCGATGAAATTGTGCAGCTGCTTGGAGGTGAAGGATTTGACCGTTTCCGGCGTGCCGAGGATCGAGCGGCCGATCGTCTGGTGGCGGAAGGCGGTTTCGGTGAAGCGATCGAAGACGATATCGTCGGGCGTGTCGTGCGCGGCGCCGATCTCCTGCAGGATCACATGCTGTTCGCGCTCCAGTTCTTCAGGGTCGAATTCGGACTCCTGCAGGATGTCTGCCAGGATGTCGACCGCCAGCGGCACGTCGTCGGAGAGCACCCTGGCGTAATAGGAGGTGGTCTCGACGCTGGTGGCGGCGTTGATCTCGCCGCCGACATTCTCGATTTCCGAGGCGATCTCGAAGGCGGTGCGCCTTTTCGTGCCCTTGAAGGCCATATGCTCGAGCAAATGGGCCATTCCGTGCTCTTCCTCACGCTCATTGCGTGCGCCCGACTTGACCCAGGCACCGAGGGCAACGGATTCGAGGCTTGGAAGGGTTTCGGTTGCGACTGTCAGGCCGTTCGACAGACGGCTTACCTCAACACCCATATGGCAAGTACTCCTTAACGCGCCGCCCGCGTGTGGCGTCCGACGTAATCTTCCACCATTTTCAGGTCGGAGGGAAGTACCGTGTATTTTTCGTCGGCTGTCATCAATGCGCCCAGCCATGCCGGCAGGGCCGGCGTGATGCCGCTGGCGGCCTCGACCGCGGCCGGGAACTTGGCTGGATGGGCGGTGCCCAGCACCACCATGGGGACTGCGCCATCGACCTTTCCGGCGGCAACGTGCACGGCCGCCGCCGTGTGCGGGTCGAGCAGATAGTTGCTCGCCGCGAGCGTCGAACGGATGGTGGCGGCGACCTCGTCGACGCTTGAACGGCCGGCGTCGAATTCGGCGCGGATCTTCGCGATTTCGCCCGCCTCGATGGTGAAGGCGCCGGACTGCTTCAGCCCGTTCATGTAGCGCCGCACGGTCTCGGCATCGCGGCCGGCCGCCTCGAACAGCAGGCGCTCGAAGTTCGACGACACCTGGATGTCCATCGACGGCGAGGTCGTGGCGAACACGCCCTTGGTGCGGTATTCGCCGCTCGCCAGCGTGCGCGCCAATATGTCGTTGTCATTGGTGGCGATGATCAGCCGATCGATCGGCAATCCCATCCTTTTCGCGGCATAACCGGCGAAGATATCGCCGAAATTGCCGGTCGGCACGGTGAACGACACCGGCCGGTCGGGCGCGCCGAGCGACAGCGCCGAGGAGAAATAATAGACGATCTGGGCCATGATGCGTGCCCAGTTGATCGAATTGACGCCCGACAACGAGACCCGGTCGCGAAAACCGTGGTCGTTGAACATGTCCTTCACCAGGCCCTGGCAATCGTCGAAATTGCCTTCGATCGACAGTGCATGCACGTTCGCCGCGCTAGACGTCGTCATCTGCCGCTGCTGCACCGGCGAGACCTTGCCGTGCGGGAAAAGGATGAAGATGTCGGTGCGGTCGCGGCTGGCGAAAGCATCGATCGCGGCGCCGCCGGTGTCGCCGGAGGTGGCGCCGACGATTGTGGCGCGCTGGCCGCGCTCGGCCAGCACATGATCCATCAGCCGCGCCAGCAGTTGCATGGCGACGTCCTTGAAAGCGAGCGTCGGGCCGTGGAAGAGTTCGAGCACGAAAGTGTTCGCCCCGGTCTGCACCAGCGGGCAGACGGCCTCGTGGCGGAAGGTGGCATAGGCCTCGCGCACCAGCCGCTCGAAGACGGGCGCCGCGATCTCGCCGCCCAGGAACGGCGTCAGCACGCGAATGGCAAGGTCGGGATAGGCGAGGCCGCGCATGGCGCGGATGTCGGAGGCGGAAAACTGCGGCCATTCGCGCGGCACGTAGAGCCCGCCGTCGCGGGCCAGCCCGGCCAGCACCGCGTCGGAAAATCCAAGCACGGGCGCGTCCCCGCGGGTACTCACATATTGCATCGTCACAAGTCCATTGCAGCCGGCGGGTTCATCCACCGCCAATTGGTTAATTTTCCGAGCCGGCTCAGTCGCATTTTCGCCGCGCCGTTGATATACGTCACCAGCTTTGCGAGAGGGAAGTGGAGTTCATGGCGTTTCATTCGGTCAACCGTCGTTTTGTCGCGGGTCTGGCGCTTGCCGGCTTTATGCTTGCCGCCGCCGGCTGCCAATCGAGCGACAATGGCATACTGAGCTTTGGTCTGGGCAAGAAGGACACCCAGGCGCCACCGCCGCCGCAGGACCCCAAGGTGCTTGCCAGCCAGTTGGAGGCCTATTGCCCGAAAGTGACGCTGCGCGACGGCACCGCCTACTTCAACACCTATGCCAAGGGCGGCGCCAAGCCCAGGAAGAAGGCCGACGCCGCGCAGGACGCCGAGGCCGCCGCCGCCCAGACCGCGCCTGATGGCACTATTGTCGATCCCGATCGCGATCCCGCCAAGGTCATCTATCAGGCCTCGATCACCGACGTGACCCGCGATTGCACGCGCGCCAACGGCCAGCTGTCGATGAAGATAGCGGTGGCCGGCAAGGTCGTGCCGGGACCGATGTTCGCGCCCGGCACCATCACCATGCCGATCCGCGTCGCGGTGATGCACGGCACCGATGTGCTCTACTCGCAGATCCACCAGTACCAGGTCCAGGTCTCCGACCCGTCGGCCGCGACGCAGTTCGTCTTCACCGACCAGAACGTCGTGGTGCCGGAACCGACCGCCAAGGACTACCAGGCCTTTGCCGGCTACGACGAAAACACGCCTAAAGCCGCGACCGACAAGGGCCGGTCTC
>NZ_RZOS01000021.1:0-32174 GCF_004022605.1 Mesorhizobium sp. M4B.F.Ca.ET.089.01.1.1 | reverse complement strand
CATCGGCAGCCCCAACAACCCCAACCACCCCAACGACCCCCACCGTCCCTACAACCCCCACCATCCCAACAACCCCAACGACCCCGTCAGTGATCGCGCCGGTCCTCACCATCGCTGACAAAACGCTCGACGTGAGCGGGCTGGGCGGTACGGTCGACCTCGGGGTCAAGGTGACAACGACCGACCCCAACGACCTCGTGACCGTGAAGGTGACGGGCTTGCCGAGGTACGAGACGATCACCGACAAACTCGATGGTAAGACGTTTAGTGGCAAGAACATCACCTTGACGGCAGCGCAGGTCGACAGCGGATTGACGCTGCAATCGAACTACAGGGGCGCGGCTCATCCGGTGGCGACGCTGACGCTGACGGCAACGGCGAAGGACCCGGTCACCGGCGCCGTCGCAACAGCCTCGCCGCAGACCATCGCCGTAACGGATCCTCGGCCTGCGACCATCACAACGTCGTCGCTGGCGGTCACCCATACGGATCGCAAGCTTGCTCCCGCCAATTGGCAACGGTCCTTGGCAGCCCAGGGCTCTGCGCTGCTGAACGAGCACAGGGACCTGGTCGCCGGCGCCACCAGAACCTTGGCGCCCCAAAACACCGCCATGGCGGATCACCCATTTGCGACCGGCACAGCCAGAGCGTCGCTGGCAAGCCAGAGCTTTGCGCTGCTGAGCCAGTACTTGGCCGGTAATTCCGGCCCGGTCGATCCCGGCCAGATCGTGGCTTCCTTGTCGAATAATGGAGGCAATTGGAATCACGACTCGTACCTGACCAGACCGCAACATTGATCGCCGCCGCACCCGGGGGTTCGGCCCTGGGTGCGGCGCCGTCAAGTTTGTGAATGCAAGGGGGATGGAACGCGGACGTATCCGCGAAGGGTTGTGCCAAGATGGCGATGCAGAACGAGAATACCCATGCCGTAGACCTGGGACTTCGATCTTTGGCTCTGTTCCTGCGCTCTCATGGCGTAGACGCCAAACTCAACCAGATCCGCGAGCGCTGTGGCGGCGGCAGTGCAATCGGCATCCGCGCGATGCTTCGCTGCGCCCGCTCGCTCGGGCTTGAGGTCGGTTCGCGCAAGACACATTGGAAACAACTTGCGAGCGTCCGACTGCCTGGCATCGCTTCGTTGCATGACGGCGGGTTTCTGCTTCTCGGGAAGGTCGACGACAACGGAGCGGTTGTGCTGCATCCGCCCTTGTCAGGGCCGAAGCGGCTCACGCGCGAGGAATTCGAGGCAATCTGGGACGGCCGTTTGATCCTGGCCGGATCACAGAACCTTGCGCAACGGGCGCTTCATGCCCTTGCCGGCATGGCTACCCGCGGGCGTGATCTGGTACGCCGCGCCCGCGATACCGTGTTGCCTGCGCGGTTCGCCGATCGACGCGATACGGCCGTCGAGGCGGCGAGCACCGCACCCGAAGGCGGCGATGATTCAGGGCTCATTGCCTTGGCGATATTGATGCGTTGCCATGGCATCGCGGCCGACCCAGACCAGATCCGGCATCGGATGGGCGCGGCGCCAGTGGGCGTTACCGAAATCCTGCGCTGTGCAAAAGATTTTGGACTCAAGGCTCAGGCACAGAGGACAAACTGGAATCGGCTTGCGGTTACTCCGCTGCCTGGAATCGCCGTGCTTCGGGACGGTGGATACCTGATCCTCGGCAAAGTTGTCGACGACAAGCTCCTCGTTCAGCGCCCATCGTCGCCGCAACCCATCACAATGACCCAGGCCGAGTTCGAGGCCATCTGGGACGGCGGCATCATCCTGATGACCCGGCGCGCGGCCCTGACGGATCTCTCTCGACGGTTTGATATCGGCTGGTTCCTCGGCGCGGTCCACAAGTACCGCTATCTTCTCAGCGAAGTGCTTGTCGCGTCGTTCTTCCTTCAGGTTTTCGCCCTTCTCTCACCGCTATTCTTCCAAGTGATCATCGACAAGGTGCTCGTGCATCGAAGCATGAGCACGCTCGATGTTCTGGTCACTGGTCTCGTCGCGCTGACCGTTTTCGAAACTGTTCTCGGCACGCTGCGCGTCTATCTGTTCGCGCATACGACGAACCGCATCGACGTCGAGCTCGGCGCCCGGCTGTTTCGTCACCTGATGGCGTTGCCGATCGCATATTTCCAGACACGCCGCGTGGGGGATTCGGTTGCACGCGTCCGCGAGCTCGAAAATATCCGCCAGTTCCTGACGAGTTCGGCGCTCACGCTTGTCATCGATCTCGTCTTCACCGTCGTTTTCCTTGCCGTGATGTTCTATTACACGACCTCGTTGACGCTGATCGTTCTGGCGTCGTTCCCATTCTACATCGGCATTTCCGCGGGGGCTGCGCCACTGTTTCGCCGGCGCCTCGATGAGAAATTCGATCGCGGCTCGGAGAATCAAGCTTTCCTCGTCGAGACCGTCACGGGCGTCGAGACGCTGAAGGCCATGGCGGTCGAGCCGCAGATGCAGCGCCGCTGGGAGGAGCAACTCGCCGCCTATGTGACCGCAAGCTTTCGCGTGCTGAGCCTGAACAATACTGCGAGCCAGGCGGTGCAGCTGATCAACAAGCTGGTCGTCGCCGCAATCCTGTACTTCGGTGCCAAGCTCGTGATCGGCGGCGACCTGACCGTCGGCGAACTCGTCGCATTCAATATGCTGGCATCACGCGTGAGCATGCCGGTGCTGCGGCTCGCGCAGATTTGGCAGGATTTCCATCAGGCTCGCCTGTCGATCGATCGTCTGGGCGATATCCTCAACACCATTCCCGAGCCAAGCTTCAATCCTGGCCGCGCCGCGCTGCCGGCGATCCGCGGGCGGGTGACATTCGAGCACGCGACTTTCCGCTACCGGATCGACGGCCCCGAGGTGCTGCACGACGTGTCGTTCAGCGTCGAGCCCGGTCAGGTCATCGGCATCGTGGGCTCCTCGGGCTCCGGCAAGAGCACCATTGCTAAGCTGATACAGCGGCTCTATGTGCCGGAGAGTGGACGCGTGCTGGTCGATGGCGTCGATCTGGCGATGGTAGACCTGACCTGGCTTCGACGCCAGATCGGAGTCGTCCTGCAAGAGAACGTGCTCTTCAACCGATCCATTCGCGAGAACATCGCGCTCTCTGATCCGGCCATGCCCATGGAGCGCGTCATTGCTGCGGCATCGCTCGCCGGTGCTCACGATTTCATCCTGGAGCTGCCAGAGGGCTATGACACCGTCGTCGGCGAACGCGGTAGCAGTCTTTCCGGCGGGCAGCGCCAGCGTGTGGCGATCGCTCGGGCACTCATTACGGACCCGCGCATCCTCATCCTCGACGAGGCGACCAGCGCCCTGGATTACGAAAGCGAGCGCGCCATTCAGCAGAACATGAAGCGAATTTCTGCCGGCCGAACCGTCTTTGTCATCGCTCATCGGCTCTCGACTGTGCGTCACGCGAACCGGATCATCACGATCGAGCATGGCCGCATCGTCGAGGACGGTACCCATGAAGACCTGATCCGCTCGAACGGGCGTTACGCAAACCTCCACTATCTGCAGGCTGGCATCCATGAAGTCCGCTAGTCAAAACATCGTCGAATTTCCGGGAGTCAAACTTCGTCGCCACGAGCACGAAGTTGCGTTCCTGCCAGCGGCGCTCGAAATCACCGAGTCGCCGCCGTCGCCGATCGGGCGCGCGATCGGGGCGAGTATCATCGCGGTCTTCTGCTTCGCGCTGGCGTGGGCGTGGTTGGGCACAGTCGATATCGTCGCAACCGCGACGGGCAAGATCGTGCCAGGCGGGCGCACCAAGCTGATCCAGCCGTTCGACACGGGCGTCGTCCGCGCCATCAACGTACGCGATGGACAGAGCGTAAAGGCTGGCGACGTCCTGATCGAGCTCGACCCGACCATGGCGGACGCCGACCAGGAGCGCCAGAAAAGCGATCTCCTTTCGGCCGAACTCGACGTCGCGCGGCTGCGCGCGGCGCTCGCGGAGGATCCTCTTGCGGCCTTCCGGCCGCCGCAGGGCGCGAGCGCAGCGGAGATCGAGATGCATCGCCAGTATCTGGTCAGTCAGCTCGCCGAACAGAACACCAAGCTCGCCGAGATAGATCGCGAGCAATCCCAGAAAGAAGCGGAACGATCGACCACTTTGGCGAGCGGGGCGAAGCTCGAGGCGACGATACCGTTGCTGCAGGAGCGGGTCGACATTCAAAAGCAGCTCGTCGACAAGGCACTTGCCTCGAAGGTCCTCTATCTCTCCGAGTATCAGGAGTTGGTCGGCCTTCAACAGGATCTCAACCTGCAGCAGAGCCGGCTGCGCGAAGCCGACGCAGCCATCGCGTTGCTAAGGGAAACGAGGGAAAAGACGACCGCGGAGTACCGGCGCGCGACCTATGAGGCGCTCGCGAAAGCCGAGCAGAGAGCTGCTAGCACTGGGCAAGAAGTGATCAAGGCTGAGCGGCGCACGAAGCTCCAACAATTGACCGCGCCGGTCGATGGCGTCGTACAACAACTGGCCGTTCATACGGTGGGAGGCGTGGTGACGCCCGCTCAGCCACTGGCCGTGGTGGTGCCCAGTGAGAGCCATCTCGAGATCGAGGCCATGCTCTCCAACCGAGACATCGGATTTGTCCATCCGGGACAGATGGCGGAAATCAAGGTCGACACATTCAACTTCACCCGCTACGGGCTTCTTCATGGTGAAGTGGTCAGCGTGTCATCCGATGCCATAGTTCGCGACCGGCAACCGACCGGGTCGAACGACCGTGCGTCGGGCGCAGCGCAGAGCGACAGCGAGCCGAGAGATCAGGAACTGCAATATGCCGCACGCGTTTCACTTGACCGTACGGACATGCAGGTGGATGACAAGCTCGTCAAGCTCGGTCCGGGCATGGCGGTGACGGTTGAGATCAAGACCGGCACGCGCAGTATCATCGGCTACTTCCTCTCGCCTCTGGCGAAATATCAGCAGGAATCGCTACGCGAGCGGTAAAGCCGGCTTCCAGACGACGAACCTCCGTCGCGCCCGTCACGCTCCGAAGAGAACGCGGCGCGGTCCGCCATCCTTGTAGCCCACCCTTCCCGTCGGCGCCCGAGCAGGATGCGCGACGCATCCTCTCGGCTGTCGGCAGGCATGCTCCTATTGGATGAGTGGGTGCGGACCAAGGGCTACGCCCAATTCATGAAGAGGCCTTGGGTTCGGCAGCGTGCTAGGATTCCGCCCAGAAGTGAGGAGGGGAAACCGTGGCCCTGAACATAGTCGGCCAGGCTAGGTTGAACACGCTCGCTTTCGAGACCAGTGCGCCCACCAGGGCCACCGGCTTTCGG
Source organism: Mesorhizobium sp. M4B.F.Ca.ET.089.01.1.1 (assembly GCF_004022605.1). Classification (NCBI taxonomy): domain Bacteria; kingdom Pseudomonadati; phylum Pseudomonadota; class Alphaproteobacteria; order Hyphomicrobiales; family Phyllobacteriaceae; genus Mesorhizobium; species Mesorhizobium sp. M4B.F.Ca.ET.089.01.1.1. Next base: position 26,875 of record NZ_RZOS01000021.1, on the reverse strand, counting down.
GAACACGACGCGGGTTGGTGGTTCGGGCACCTAGGCCCCGAAAAGGAGCCCGAGAGGGACTGGACCATGCCGGACCGGATCGTAAGTTTTGTCATGAGCGGCGGCGTCGGCTCACGGCTTTGGCCGCTGTCGCGCGAAGACAACCCCAAGCAGTTCCACGACCTTTCGGGCGACGGCTCCATGCTTGCGAAGACGGTCCGGCGCCTCAAGGCGCGGCCGGATGGCGAGACGCCTATCTACCTTATAGCGTCCGAGCGGCATGCCGACCGCCTTGTGTCGGACATCGGTCCGCTCGGCCTCAATGGCGGCAGACCGATTTTCGAACCCGTAGGCCGCAACACCGCCGCGGCGGTCGCGATCGCCACGCTGCAGACGATATCCGAGCATGGCGGCGATGCGCTTGTGCTCGTGGTCCCCTCCGATCATGAGATATCCACCGAAAGGCAATTCTGGGAAACCGTCGAGACGGGCAGGCCGGCGGCCGCGGCGGGACGGATCGTCGTATTCGGCATCAAGCCGACACATCCCGAAACCGGGTACGGTTACGTCGAGGTGTCGGCGAATGGCGACGGGGTGGCCGCCGTCTCGCGTTTCGTCGAGAAACCCGACGCCGAGACCGCCCGCCACTATGTGTCTTCGGGACACTTCTACTGGAACGCCGGCATCTTCCTGTTTCGCGCCGACACGATGCGGCAAGCGTTTCTCGACTTCCGGCCCGACATCTGGGACGGCGCCGAGCGGGCGTATAAGACCGCACGGGCCGATATTTCCGGCATCTATCTGCCGCAGGGCTTCTACTCGGCTGTCCCGTCGACATCGATCGACTACGCTGTCATGGAGCATGCCCACGGCATCGCGATGGTCACGGCCTCCTTCCGCTGGAATGACCTTGGATCGTGGCAATCGCTGCTGGAAGCCAGCCCGACCGACCGCGACGGCAACGTCGTGATGGGCGACGTCGTCGCCATGGATTGCGACAGTTCCTACCTGCGCAGCCAGGGCAGGCTGCTGACCGTCATCGGAATGAAGGATGTGGCGGTGGTGGCCACGCCTGACGCGGTGTTCGTCGCGCCCGTAAGCCACAGCCAGAACGTGAAGAAGGTCGTCGAACAGCTGGAGAAGAGCGGACGCCTCGAGACAAAATTCACGGCGTCGGAAGACCGCGTCATTGTCAGCGGATCATGGCGCAAGCGCGTCGAGCACTGGCTCTTCGAGGAAACCCTGCCGCTGTGGTCGACGGCAGGTGTCGACGATGTGCATGGCGGCTTCCACGAGGCGCTGGGTTTCGATGCAAGGGCGCTCGGAAAACCCAAGCGCATGCGCACGATGGCGCGCCAGATCTATGCGTTCGCGGTGGCCAAGGAACGCGGCTGGGACGGACCCGCCGACAGGCTCATCGACCATGGCATCGGCTTCATCGCCAAACACGGCCGCAGCGACCGCGGCGGCTGGGTGCGCACCCTCAATTGCAACGGCAGCGTGGCCGATCCGGCGGAGGACGCCTACGACCATTCCTGCGTGCTGCTGGCGCTTGCCCACGCTCATCGATGCGGCCATGGCGACGCCTTGCGGCTTGCCCAGGAGACATTTGGTTTCATCGACAACCATCTCGAGGACGGCAGCCTGAATGGCTTCCTCGAGAGCCCCGGCTGGAACGGAGTGCGGTTCTCGAACCCGCATATGCACATGCTGGAATCCTTCCTTGCCTGGCATGACGTCACCGGCGACCGCGCCTATCTGCGCCGGGCGGCGCGCGTCATCGATCTCTTCCGGTGCCATTTCTTCGACCAGGAGAGCTGGACGCTCGGGGAGCGTTTCGACGTCGACTGGCTGCCTCTGCCGGGAGACGACGGACAGTGGACCGAACCAGGGCATCATTTCGAATGGGCCTCGCTGCTCGTCGAGTTCTCCCGGGCGAGCGGGCAGAAGGACCTGGTCGCCTATGCGAGGAAGCTCTATTCGTCGGCGGTCGCCAGCGGACTGAACCGGGCCACGGGTCTGGCCTATGCTGCCGTATCGCGGCACGGGATCCCCCTCGACCGGCTCTCCCGAAGCTGGCCGCAATGCGAGGCGGTCAAGGCGGCCGTCGCCCTGGACGGCATTGGCGGACCCGACCTGAAACCCGAGATCGAAGCGCGCGTCGCCCGCCTCTTCAGATGGCATATCGATCCGGCGCCGCTTGGGCTGTGGGTCGATAGGATCGACGAGCGCGGCAGGTCAGCGGCGACGGAGGTCCCGGCCAGCATCTTCTACCATCTGGTCACCGCGCTGATGCAGTATCTGGACAAGACCGGAGGACAGGTCGAGCCCTTCCCGATGCCAGTTTCGGACACGGGCAAGCCCTCGCTCAGGCAGGTCCACGCCTGACCCGAATAGCAAGGCATGGATTGCCCGAGCCGAGGCAATTGTCGGGGAGGCGCGGCCTTCATTTCGCGAGCCCAGTCGAATGCGGCGACAGCTCGGCTTCCAAACAGGCATCATCCAAAGGGACGAGCTCCGGCTGGCTGCCGGCACGCCTTCGCCAGGCACGAATTCCTGTCCAGATCGGACCGTTCCGATGGGTAGTACGACGAGCATCCGCCTTTTTGCTAAATTAGCAATTGCAGGAAAATGAATAAGATGCGGGCTTAGCCGGCGCCCCCCAAAAGACGCTGGTTAGGCCCAGCGGCCACCCAACTCGTACCCGCGTCTGCTGGGCCGCCTTAAGCGCGTGCAGCCGTCGCCGTTCCGCGACAACGCTGCCAGCCAATTCGACAATCGGAATCAAGACGAACAGTGTTCGGGCCGTCCGCCACACGCCGACGAGTTGATCTCGATTCTCCAAAACTACAAAGATCTGGTATTGCGGGAGCCTTGGGTTGGCACGTGCACAAAATGCAAAATCTTAGGGCAAACCCACCGGACACCAGTCCGATGCACCGACGACATCGCTAGCCAAGGGTGACAGCGCGCATTGCCGATCCTTGTTCAGTTCGCAAGCCTATTGGGCGACTTGGGACACGGCCGACATCAGTTCCTGCGGGCTTGGTGCTCCAAACATGTGCCGCCCACCCTCTGGAACCTCGGTGAAGCTCCAGCGGACAATGCCCTGCCGGTCCAGCAGGAACTGACCTATCAGTTGTCCGTGTCCGGTCGCCATCATCTGCTCGTCGGCTTCGGTCACTTCGTACTGGTCCTTGTTGTTGAGGATTTCGCTGGCCGCAAAAGGATCCATTGGACCGGGCAACTCGCCCGGTACGTTGACCCGCATATCCTTTGCCGCTGCGATCGAGACCTTGTAGGGCCAATTCGTCTCGTCTTCGGTGAATTCGAGATTGGGCAGGCCAAAAGCGCGATGTGAAGCGCGTTCAGGGTCGGAGGCCGCAAGCAGGTTCGGCATCGGGTGGTAGCGGAAATAGAGACGCGCCCGCTCGATCGGCGTGTTGACCACCGTCAGGCTCCCTACGCCCTTTTCGCGCAGTTCCGGATCGAGCCGCGCCTGGGCGGCGATATGGCGCCGGCAAAACGCGCAATGCAGACCTCGAAACAGGCCGACCAGCACCGGTTTTTGGCCGCGAAAGTCGTCAAGCGCAATCTTGCCCTCGTGGGTGATGGCGTCGAGTATCACGTTCGGCGCACGGTCGCCCGGCTGAAGCGGTATCAAGTCAATGCGCGCTGACATTCCAACCTCCCACCCCGGCTAGTCGAGAAAAGGCAGCACCACAAGCCCTTCCGGGTCGAGCCCGTGCTGGGCGCATATACCCTGCGCCAGGGAAAAGTAGCGTTCGGCCTCGGCCAGATTGTCAAGGTCGAGATTAAGCGTTGCGAGACCATCATAGCACGGAAACAGCAGTTGCGGTTCGCCCGTTTCGCGGGCCACGTCCAGTGCTTCGTGGAACAAGCCAACCGCCAGTTCCGGACGGCCGTTGCACTGGTGGATCTGCCCTAGCACGATTAACGGCACCGACAGGTGCTCGCGCTGGTCGAGCGCCCGGTCGATCTCGATGGCCTTCTCGGCGGCAGGCACGCCCTCCGTTGGACAGCGATCCGTGAAAGTACAGCAGGCGACCGCCAGATTGGCGAGGAGGCGCGCCTGGAAGCCCAAATCACCAATATGGCGCGCCACTTCGAGACCACGCCGACAGACCTCCATCGCCTTTGTCGGATCGATGGTTGTGTAAAGCACGCCGAGATTGGTGTAGCCGCGGCAAGCCGTGCCCAGCAAGCCGGCGGCTTCGGCCAATTCAATGCTACGCTCTACCTGGCTAACGGCTTCGCGGTCTCGCCCAAGACGAGCCAACGCGACAGCCTTGGTATTGAGTGCCTCGGCGGTCACAAGGGTGGCATCGCGCCCTACCTCGGAGACATGCTCGGTTGTCAGAGTGCCAACGCAATCCAGCGCCGCGTCTGCCCATTTCGCCGCGAGAGCGTGATCTCCGCTACGGAACGCCTGTCGGCCACGTTCTTGCCAGAGATGCGCCTGCTCGACCGGGGCATCCGCGCCATCGAGGAGCGCTGCCGCTTCGGCATAGCGGGATACTGCGTTGTCCCGCTTGCCGACGTCCCAGAGCAGCCGACCGATCTTACGCAAAACCCGCGCCGAAGCGACACGATCGGCGGACGCGCGATATGCCTGCAGCACCGTCTCGTAGTGCTGGTGCGCGACGTCGCGGCGGCCTAACGGGCCGCTCAGATCGGCAATGCGCTCTGCGATTGCCAGTTTGAGCGGTGTTTGCCCTATTTCGCCCAATGCGGTCAGTGCTCGCTCGTAGAAACGAAGGGCGTCGTCGTTGGCGTATATCGTGCGAGCGCGATCGCCCGCCGCCTGCAGGTAATGCGCGCCCCTCTCCCGTTCGGCGCTCTGTGCGAAATGATGACCGAGCGCGGTCAGATCCTCGAGCCGTTCCGGCTTGTCGCCGCACAGTTGCTCCAAGGCTGTACCGACCCGTCCGTGGATATCGGTCCGGCGTTGCAGGAGCAGATTCTGGTAGATCACGTCCTGCAGCAATGTTTGCGTAAAGCGATAGCTTTGCGACGAGACCGAACCAGATCCGACAACTTCCTCGATGATTTCGGCATCGCAAAGCAGTTCGCAGCCCGCTTCCAGGCGGCCGGGGTCGGCTGTCACGGCTTTCAGAAGTGTGGCATCGAAGCGCGGGCCGATTACCGCGGCTTCCTGGGCCAACCGGCGCACCTCCGGGGGCAGCCGGTCGACGCGGGCAAGCAGCATTGCCTGGATGGTGGCGGGAATGCCGGTTGCGACTTCGCCTGCCACAGTCCGCCATCGCTGGCCCTCGCGCACCAGGACACCGCGATCGATAAGACCGCGAACGATCTCCTCTACAAACAGGGGGTTGCCGCCCGCACGCTCGAGGATCTGGTCGAGAAGTCCGCCTGCCGAACTCACCCAGCTCTCGCCGAAAAGCGCCGCCAGCAATCCGCGTCCGTCATCGCTGTTGAGCGGCGAAAGCCGGAGCGCTGTGTGACTGACCCGACTTGAGTCGAGCTGGTCGTTGTCCGGCGCCGGACGATGCGTGACCAGCAACATCAACCGCGTGCGTTCCAACTTATCCATCACGAAACGCAGTGCCTCGAGCGAAGCGGCGTCGGCCCAGTGCAGGTCTTCGACGACAATCAGCAGCGGCGACAAGGCAAGCCGCCGTTCGATGATTGTGCGGACTGCGTAGAGAATTTGCCGCCGCAGCTGCTCGGGCTCGACATGCTGCAGGGTGGCATCGGGGTCGCCAAGCCCAAGCACATGGTAGAGCAAAGGCATCAGCCGCTTCGCCTCCTCGCCCTGCAGGCCGAGATCGGTAAGCAAGGCTGCGAGCTTCTCCCGCATTTCGTCGCCATTGTCGTTTTGCATCATCCCGGCAGCGCTGCGCACAACTGCGCCCAAGGCGCCGAATGATTGTTCGCCCAGCGGTGAGCACGTGGCCTGCCGCACGGCGACGTTGCGAAAACGATCCTCGTCGCCGACGCGGGCGACGAACTCCTTCACCAGCCGCGATTTCCCGATACCGGCTTCTCCGACGAGGCGGACAAGCTGGGCCGAGCCGCCGCACGCCTGGTCAAGGCTCGCCAGCATTCTATTGAGCTCCGCACCGCGACCTATTAGAGGCGCGCCGAGGCCGAGCGCTTCGAGCCCACGCGCGGCACGCGGCGCCGCAAGCGGTGCATCCAGTCGATGGACGAGCACACTGCCAGCCTTGCCGCGAAGCACGACGTCGCCCAGCGACTCGTAAGAGAAGGCATGCCGGGTCAGCCTGTGAGTGAGCTCGCCTACCAGCACCTCGCCCGGTGCCGCCAGCGATTGCAGCCGTTGCGCCGTATTCACTGTGTCGCCGGTCACCGAATAGGATTTGGCGGCGCCGATGCCCAATCCTCCGGTAACGACCGGACCAGTGTTTATGCCGATGTGGAGCAGCAGAGGCGAGCCGGAACGGGGGGCGCTTTCGCCGAGCCGCGCCGTCCTGGCGATCATGTCGAGAGCGGCGCGAAGCGCGCGTTCCGGATCGTCCTCATGCGCGACCGGCGCGCCGAACAAAGCCAGTAGTGCATCGCCGATGAATTTGTCGACGAAACCACCAAAGTTTCGCACGGCCGCCGTCAATTCCTTGAACAGTTCGTTCTGCAGCGTCTGCATGACCTCGGGGTCGAGCTGCTCGCTGAGTGTCGTGAAGCCGCAAAGGTCGGCAAACAGGACCGTTACTGTCCGGCGATCGGCGTCAGAGACGGGATGCGGCTGTTCTCCGCTCTCGACGTTCGCAAGCTGCGACGCAGGTCGAGAAGGCGGCTCAGGGGTCCGGCTTGGTGTCGGAGCAGGCCGTTCGACCGGCTTTGCCGGCGCGCCGAGGCTTGTCCCGCATTTCGGACAGAACTCGAAATCAGGTGCGCAGAGGTAGCCGCAACTGCCGCATGGCACGGGCTGGCGCCTGCCACACTTCGGACAGAAAGCGAAACCGCTCTCAACCTCGAAACCGCAGCCTGAGCAGTCCATGGAGCAAGACCTCACTTGCGGCCGTGGCGGCGTGATCTCGCCAAGCGCTTCACGGCCACGGTATTCACAAGCATGAACCGATAGAAGCCGACCAGCAAGCGGCAGCGCAAATGGGCATCGAACGACCCGTGCGTCCGGCGGCAGAGCGCTGCCGACTCCGGCGGCTGCGTCGCCGTCTTTTGCGAAAGTTCCCTCTTGCCCTGCGTCTTCCTGCTATCGTGGAGATGAGGAGACGGACCATGAGCGAGAATCGTAAGCTAGCGGCAATCCTGGCGGCAGATGTGGTCGGATATAGCCGGCTCGCGAGCGCCGACGAAGATCTTACCTTGGCGAGATTGCGGACACTGCGCAGCGACCTGATCGATCCCACCATCGCGGTGCACAACGGACGGGTGATCAAGCGCACCGGGGATGGGGCGCTGGTTGAGTTCCGCAGCGTGGTGGATGCCGTGCGCTGCGCCGTCGAAGTTCAGAATGGCATGGTTGAGCGCAATGCCGGCGTGCCGCAGGACCGCCGCATCGAGTTCAGGATCGGCATCCATCTGGGGGATGTGGTGGAAGAAAGCGACGGCGACCTGATGGGCGACGGCGTCAACATCGCCTCGCGTTTGGAAGGCGTCGCGTTGCCCGGCGCCATCTGCCTGTCCGAGGATGCCTATCGCCAGGTCAAGGCGAGGCTCGACCTCTCAGTCAGCGATCTCGGGAGCACGCAGCTCAAGAACATCGCCGAGCCGATCCGGGTCTATTCGCTGCAAGTCGGCAGCGCCGCGACCAAGCCGGCCGCGGCCCCGGAAACCGCGACGGGCCGGCCGGCGACGGCAGCGCCGCCGAAGCTGTCCATCGCCGTCCTGCCCTTCGCCAACATGAGCGGGGACACCGAACAGGACTACTTCGCCGACGGCATATCCGAGGACATCATCACGGCGCTGTCCAAACTGTCGCAGCTCTTCGTCATCGCCCGCAATTCGTCGTTCACCTTCAAGGGCCAGAACGTCCATGTGCAGGACGTGGGTGCGAAGCTCGGCGTGCGGCATGTGCTTGAGGGCAGCGTACGCAAGTCGGGGAACAGGGTGCGCATCACCGCGCAGCTCATCGATGCAACCACGGGCGGCCATCTTTGGGCGGAGCGGTTCGATCGCGACCTGACCGACATATTCGCCGTGCAGGACGACGTGACGCAGCAGATCGTCGGAGCGCTGGCGCTCAATCTGACCGAGGGTGACCGTCAGCGGCTGGCGCCCGAGCACTCGCGCAACACTGAGGCGTATGACTATTTCATGCGGGGCCGGGAACTCTGGCACCAGCTGACGAAGGAGACGAACCTAGCAGCCCGCAACCTCTTGCAACGTGCCATCGAACTGGACCCGGCGTTTGCCTCTGCCCACGCTTTCCTCGCGCTCACGCACGGGCTCGATTACCTGAACAGATGGAGCGCGTCGCCGCCGGAATCGATGGCGCAAGCGGAAGAGGCAGCAATGCGAGCGGTAACGCTGGATGACAGCGATCCCTGGGCGCACTGGGCGCTGGCTATAACCAAGCTGTACACACGACGGCACGATGGCGCCATCAACGAGGCCGAGCGCGCCTTAGCCCTCAATCCGAACTTCGCCGAAGGGCACGTCATCCTCGGGGAGGCGCTGCACTATTCGGGCAGATCCGAGGAGGCCCTCGAGAGTTTCGCCCGAGGGAAGACCTTGAATCCATACTTTCCGGACGTGCTTCTGCACTTCCAGGCCTTGGCGCAGTTTCAACTTGGAAGGTACGAAGAGGCCATTGACCTTTTGATGCAACGGCTGGCTCGCAATGCCGTCACCGACGTCTCGCGCGCGCTTCTAGCCGCCTGCTACGGCCAACTGGGCCGTTTCGCCGAGGCCCGCGCGGCATGGCAGGAGGTGCTTCGCGTCAATCCAGATTATTCGCTGGAATACCGTCGCAAAGTCATGCCCTACAAGAACCCGGCCGATTTCGAGCGCATGGTGGACGGGCTCCGCAAAGCCGGCATTGTGCAATGACAGGTGAGTGAGGTCAGGCCTTGAACTGCAGCCGATCCTTTTTGCCTGCCTCCGGTCCGCCCCGATCTTGACAGGGCAGTGCTGCCATCCGATGCCATCATCCGTTTTTCACATTCGCCGACTCTTGCCGAAGAAACCAAAGCTCGATGATCCAGGAAATCGCCGGCTATGTTTCGGGACCCTCGTTCTCCCTTCGAGCCAGGCGCGGGTAAGACGGCGTGGCACATAATCCCCTGGTTTCAATCGTCGTGCCCGCGCACAACGCGGAGGCTACGCTGGCGCGCGCGCTCGATTGCCTACTCGATCAGGAAATAGCGGATTGGGAAGCGATCATCGTCGATGACGCCTCCACCGATCGCACCCCCGCTATCATCGCCGCTCATATGGAGCGCGATGCCCGATTTCGAACGTTGAACTCTTCCGCCATTAGCCCCGCCGGCGCGCGCAACAGCGGGATTTCGACAGCGCGCGGCCAGTGGCTGATGTTTCTGGATGCCGACGATTGGGTGGATGCCAGCTTCCTCGCCAAAATGCTGGCCGCACTAGAAACCGCTCCCGATGCGGTGGCCGCCTATTGCGGTTCCCGGCGCGTGATGCCCGACGGCGCGCTCACCCCGTCGACCATCTCGCCGGAGGTTGCGATCCAGCCCTTCGAAACATTCGCCCGCCAGTGCGCCGTCCGCACGCACGCGCTGCTGGTCGACCGGGAGACGATTGTCGGGCTGGGCGGTTTCGATGTCTCGGTGCGCACTTGCGAGGACTGGGATCTGTGGCAGCGTCTGGCACGCCTGGGCAAGAATTGGGTGATGGTCGACGAGCCGCTCGCCTTCCATCGGATCAGCCCCAGCGCGCTCTATCGCAATTCAGCGCAGATGGTGGCAGATGCGGAAATCGTGATCGCCCGCGGCTTTTCTCCCGATCCCAGGGTCAAACACCCGGCATCGGCTCACGCCAATGGAGCGATCGAGGCCAATGGCGGCACCGCTGCCGAAGCCCTCGCGTGGTTCGCGTTGTGGAACGCCGCGTCGGATTGCGGCCGCGGCTCGCGCCCGATCAACCTACAGTCCCTGCGCGCGCTCCCAGTGGCGCGCAAGTGGGTGCGCAAGGCCGTTAGGGTGGTCTTCGATGGCCTGATGGTTGGATGCCTGTCGACGCCAGCGCAATTGGCTGCCAGGTGGGACAGGTTCGGCGGCGCCGTCACCGAGTTGATCGTCGAACTCGGCAAGGTCTGGGGCGATCCCGCAGCGGCTCGCCGCGCCCAGTATCAGCTTGAGCAAATGCTTCTCGACGTCGACGACCTTGCCGCGCCGCGCCGACTGGCGCAGACACTTGGAATTCGCGTCAACGCGCGAAATCCGACCTCTATCGAACTTCCGGAAGGAATCGATCAGATCTACGCCTGTCTGATGATGGACGGCCAGATCGAGGCGCGCGTGCAGTTCGGCGCACTCGGGACCGTGACAAGACGTCATTGGATTGAATTGGCGCCGAATTTCGTGCCCCCTGAGCTGCCAGTAAGCCGGACTGGTCGGGACAGCCACTTCGGCAAACTCGCGCAATTGGCCGCGCAGGCGCGGGAGCTGACTGCCTCGAGCGCCGACGCTACGGAGGCTCTTCCAGCGTCGCGCCGCGCACGGGCAGCCGATGGTCGCGACAAGGATCGCACGTCGTTCTGGAATCGCCATTTCGCGACCGAGGATCCCTGGAACTACAGTTCGTCCTATGAGCAGGAGAAATATGAGCGGCAGCTCGAAATTCTGCCTGCCGGTCGCATCGGACGGGCGCTTGAGCTGGCCTGCGCGGAGGGTCACTTCACGCGGCAGCTGGCGCCGCGAGTGGGCCATCTGACCGCAACTGATATCTCCGCCGTAGCCATCGAGCGGGCACGCGCGCGCGGCGGCGATCAGCCGAATGTCGAGTACGGCGTGTTGGATTTCATGGCGGATACGCTGCCGGATGAAATGGATCTGATCTTCTGTTCGGAAGTGCTCTACTACCTGGATGATCTCGCCGAGTTGCAACGCTTCGCCAACAAAGTCGTTGAGGCGTTGGCGCCTGGCGGCAGGCTCATCACCGCACACGCATTCGTGCTGCGTGACAATCCTGAGAGGACGGGCTTCGACTGGAACACATTCGGTGCACAAGCGATCTCGGAGACGCTGGCAGGGACCGAAGGCCTCGTGCTCGAGCAATCGATCCAGACGGAACTCTATCGCATAGACCGCTTCCGCCGCCTGTCGCCGGGCGATGTGGCGGCAGAACCAAAGTTTGATCACGTGCCGATCCGCGCGCGCATCGAAATGGGGGTTGCGCGAAAAATCGTCTGGGGCGGAGCGCGGACCTTGCGCCGCGACGTCGCACGCAGCGAGCGGCGGCAGCGTATGCCGGTCCTTATGTATCATTCCGTTGCCGAAGACGGTCCGGCCGCGCTCGCCCGTTTTCGGTGCACGCCCGCCCTATTCGGCAGCCAGATGGCATGGCTGCGCGCCAACGGTTTTCACGCGATTGCGTCCGAGCAGCTGCAATGGTCCATCGCCAACCGTCAGCCTTTCGTTGGCCGCCCGGTGCTCATCACCTTCGATGACGGCTTTCAGAACTTTGCCGACCATGCCTGGCCGATCCTGCGCGCGAGCGACCTGACCGCGGAAGTGTTCCTGGTGACGGACCTGGTGGGCAAGAGTGCAGAGTGGGACGCCCACAACGGTCCGCCGGCGCAGCTTATGGACGCCGGGACGGTGCGACGCCTCGCCGGCGAAGGTGCGTTCTTCGGCAGCCATATGGCGACGCATCGTGCAATTGATGGCCTGTCGACCGCTGACCTGGCCGCCGAGCTCTTGCGCTCGCGTATGTTCATCGAACGGTGGACCGGTCGGCCAACCACGGCGTTCGCGGCACCCTTCTCAGTCACCGACCGGCGGCTTGGCCGGCTGGCCAGGGAGTGCGGCTATCGGACTGGCTTCGGCGGCAGACATGGGCCGGCGGGCCTCGATGGCGATCCCATCGACCTTCCGCGCATCGAGATTCGCGGCGATCGTTCGCTCGATGACTTTGTTGCCATTCTTGAGGCGGTGCTCGAATGAAGTGGCCGGAAGTTCACCGATGGTCGCCATCGCTTGCGGTTACGCACTGGAAAATCAGCCTGAAATAAAGCCTGAGGGCTCAGGTCGCCTTGATCGCTGCCTTGCCGATCTTGCGCCATCGGGCGTTTTCGCGAACCAGTTTCAGGTCGTCGGTCGTCTCGGCAAATGTCCGCAATCGATACTGCCGAAGCAGGTCCGGGAAAAGCGCCCCTTCCGGCAAGCCTGCGAGCTGCTCACGGACCGAGGTCTTTTCGTCGATGACCCGCATCCCCCAGGCATTTTCCCGAACCTGCAGCTCCGCTGCCAGATCGCGCTCTTCCGGCACGTTTTCATCTAGCACAGCCAACAGGATCGAGTGGAAAAGCGCTACATAGCCAATCTGTCTCAGGCCGCCCACTACCCGCACCCGCGGCAATATTGCAAGGACGAGGAACATCAGGAACAGGTTCGGCAGCAGCACGCCGTCCAGCAGCGCCTGCCTCAGCTGCAGCCGCTCGAACGGGATGGAAAGACCTTGCGGCCTGTCAGGCTCGATCAGGTGCCCGTCCTTCAGCTCGAGCTTGCGTACGCGCTGCTCGCGGATACCCCAGAAATAGTCCGTGGCATTGGGCAGGAATCTGCCGAATGGTCCCGATGCGGCCTCTTGCAGGGCATGGTCGAGACGCTGGCGTCTTGCGGGCTCGATGAGCAGCCTGGAAAGAAGGCTGCCGTCATGTTCCAGATGCCGCGCCATGGCAGAAGCGGCGAGCCGGTCATCGATGAAAACCGGCCGGGCCATGCCGGAACGATCCCAGTCTGCGACCAGATCCTCGTTGAGCGCTGTCAGCGCATCGGCGGCGGTTCCGAACACCTTGTCCTGGCTGGCAAGCAGCGCACCAAGCCAGCGGCTGGCATCGGTTTCATCGCCCACTGCTTCGAGCGCGCGCTTGTTGAGGGAAACGGGACCCGCCGCGCAGGCGCTTTTGCGGCACAGTTTGTGGCGGCCCATGCCAAACAGGTTGACCTTGTCGTCGCCGACATCGAGCCATCCAGGCCCCTCCCGGCCAATTGTCTCCATGGTCATCGTCGTTCCCATGAAAGCAACGAAGGCCGACAGCCCGTTTTCGATCGCGCCGAACCAGGCAAGCAGGAGGGCGTCAAAGGTGATCCGGTCCATCAGAAGCAGGCAATGCAGGCCGGACTGGATCACCGGTCTGTGCTCGAACTCTTCGAGAGCCTTGCCGATCTCCTCAGGCTGCATGACGACACTGAGGCGCTGCTGCAGGACTTCGCGCAGGATCGAGCGGGCAGTGATCGCCGGGCCCGATGCAGGCCTTGCCACCGGCCGCCACAGATAGCGGGCGTAATCTGAAACCGGTGCATTCCAGTTCTGCTCGATGTCACGCACGACTTCCGGGCAGAGCAGCGACAGCACCACCAGAATTTCCGCCGGAGGCGCAGGGGTTGGATCAAAGACGGCGGTCATTGGCCCCGTCTAGCCGCTTGCGGTGAAAACGCCAAGGGAGACCAGACAGCCAAGACCATGCAGCCGATCTTAGAATCGCAGCCGGGCCATGCTCAGGAGGTCATGGTACTGCCCGTCGGTGAAACCGGCCTTCACATGCCGACCTTCGACCTCGAAGCCGTGGCCAGAGTAGAGACGGATGGCCGGCTCGTTGTCGGCATAGACGGTCAATTCGACCCGTTTCAGGGCCCGCCAGTTGTCGGCCACGTCGAGTAGCGCGCCAAGTATGGCAGAGCCGATGCCCTTGCCGACAAGGGCATCGTCGACGCCGATGTTGATCTCGCCGATATGCGAACGGCGCGGCGAACCCTGCACCACCAAATTGCCATGGCCGACGACCTTGCCGTCCAACTCCGCAACGATCCAGGTGGTTTCCTGACCGGACTTGGCGATGCGCCGCTCCACCTGCTCCACCCGCTCGAAGGGCATCCTGAACGTGCCCCAGCGAAAGCCCGGCATGTTGAAGATCGCGCAAAGGGCCTCCGCATCGCTTGGCCGGACGGGTCGGAGCTGCGGCTGGATTTTCTCGGAGGATGGCGAAGTCGTTTTGCTCATGGCGTTCCTGGCTAGAGCAATTCCAGGAAAAGTGTAAAGCGGTTTTCCGCCTGGAATTGCGTCAGAACAAAGAGATAGAGCAGCTCGCCGTTTCTTTTGAAACGGTGAAATGCTCCAAGGCAATCGGCACGGCACGATGCACCGGACGCCACCTGAAAATCCAGCCGTCTTCACAACCTATGATGCCGACTGCGAGCCAAAATAACGCGAGGCGGCGTAGAGTTTGAAGGCGCCGCTGATGCCGATCCAGGCGAAAACAGCGAGCCAGCACAATGTTCCGGTCGCCGTCCAGTTGATCCGGTGCACCGCAGCGTCGGTGATGACGAGGCCAAGGATGGCAAGCAGGCCAACGAGAAACTGCGCCAGGCCTAGCACCAGCAGTTCCTCGCGCGGCGCGCTCCTCCAGACGAGACATGTGCCGCCCGCGCCGGCGAGGAAGATGGCGCTGTAGACTTGAGCATGGAAGGCATCGACCGGCCATGGCCAGATGCTGCTGAATGTCAGGGGAAACAGCAACAGGCCGAGGCCATAGAGCCCAAGGATCGCCGATTCCACAGGCAGGTAGCGGCGCCATGCGGGATTCAAGGTCACCCCTTTTGCAGGGGGACGGGTCCTGGCCCGCCACAGGAACAGCCCTGATACCGCGGCCGAGGCAAGATAGACCAAGAACCAGAGCCAGGGCGCTTTGCGCTCGAAGTTGAAATAGCCGAGATTGATGAACGAAGCCGCCGACACGATGACGGTGAAGATGAAGGCCATGACCAATACGAGCCTGCCAGGCGACCATCGATTCCACAACAGCAGCGCCGCCATCACGACCATTTCGGCGGTGTAGAAGCCGCCGAGGAAGCGGGCATTGAACGGCGTGACGGCCCAGGGCCAGCGCGGCTTGACCAGCACAGGCGCGAAAAACAGGCCGGCGCCGACGATCAGGACGATAATGACCATCGCGGAGAAGAGGCGCAGGGCCGCAGGAAACGGCGGGTTGTCGGATGTCGGCATGGGAGAGCCCCCAAAGATGAATGCCCATGGACCATCATAGTGCCGCATGCGGCCGGTGAAAATCGGCCGAATGGAGATTGGACTGTCGCTTGTCTATTCGAATGGCCGTACTGTACGTTTCGACGTAAAAGGGAGCAGTCGGACCAAAGACGGTCCGGCCAACACGCCTCGGGTTGCATTTTCCGGAGCCTGCACGATGAACGAAGCTCAGGATCTGTTCTCGCTTCTGCGGCAATCTACCGATGTCGACCCACTGGCAATCGACGCGATCAAGCGAACCATCGCGGAGGGCAAGGACCGCGAACTTTGCCGCATCAACGCGCCAGCCTTCGCCAGCAAGCATGGCCTGGACGAGGAGCGCACCATCAGCGCCTTTCTGCATGCGGCGCGGGTGGGAATCTTCGATGTTTCCTGGAATGTCCTATGCCCCGGCTGCGGCGGCGTGCTCGACACCAACGCCACGCTGAAAACCCTGCAGAAGGATGAATACACCTGCGCGCTGTGCTCTCAGGGCTATTCGCCGACCCTCGACGAGATGGTCGAGGTGACATTTACCGTCAGTCCCCGCATACGCAGGATTGCCGCCCATAATCCACACGACCTGCCGATGGTGGAATATTTCCGCCAGATCTACTGGGCGTCCGGCGTCGATGTACCGGATGAGGATTTCGCGAAAAAGCTGGAATCGTTCTCGCTGGAGGATATCGAGCTTGCGCCCGGTGAGAAGGCGGTTCTGCCCATACAGCTTCCCTCCGAATTCATCATCGTCTTCGAGCCGGTCACCCATTCAGCGCAATTCATCGACGTGAAGGGCGAACCAACAAAGGAGCGCCGAAGCCTCTCTCTGGTCTTCGACCGCGACCATGTCCAGAACCAGACACTGGAGATGCAGCCTGGCCCGTTGCGCATTTCGCTGGAAAACCGGACCGACACCCGCGTGCTGCCGGCGGTCTTCATCGCCGGCGAGGCATTGCATGATTTCCTGGGCAAGCGTCGGCCATTCCTCACCGCCAAGCGCCTGCTCACCAACCAGACGTTCCGCGATCTCTACCGCGCGGATACGCTCGACATCGACCAGCGCCTGAAGATCACCAGCCTGACCTTCCTGTTCACCGACCTGCGCGGATCGACCGCGCTTTACGAGCGGGTGGGCGACCTTGCGGCCTTCGATCTCGTGCGCGCGCATTTCCAGGTTCTGCACGAGATCGTCGCGGCGGAGGCCGGCGCGGTGGTGAAGACGATCGGTGATGCGGTGATGGCGACCTTCGCGACGCCTGACCGTGCGATTGCCGCGGCTCTCAGGATGCGCGATGCCATGCGTGCGCTCAACGACACGAGCGGGCGCGAGGATCTGCTGCTCAAGATCGGCGTCCATGCCGGCCCCTGCATCGCCGTGTCTTTGAACGAGCGACAGGACTATTTCGGCCAGACGGTCAACATTGCTTCACGGGTGCAGAACCTTGCAAACACACAGGCGATCTTCGCCACTCGCGCGGTGGTCGACGACAATCTCACCGCCGATCTGTTGCACAGGAACGCCCTCACACCCGTACCCCACGAGGTCTCGCTGCGCGGCATTGAGCGAGAGATAGCAGTATACACGATCCCTTGAAGACGAGAGCAATTCCAGGAAGGCGTGAGCGGTTAGGCTCGGCGACTTCGCCGTAGCCTTCCGTCCGGAATTTGCGTCAAAACAAAGAGATAGAGCGGTTCGCCGTTCCTTTGAAACGGTGAAACGCTCTTAGATCGTCCCGGCCCTCACACGCGCCTACAGATATAATAGCGATCGGCGGGCACCGAAGGTGGCGGCGCGAGGCGCTGCAATTGCGGGTGATCGAGCGGCGTGCCGCTGACCGCGATGCCGCCGACGCGGAGCAGGCGCGCGATCAGATCGGGAAGCCAGGTAGCGGTCACTGCATCGCGATCTTCATAGCCGGTGCCGATGTCGGCATGAACGAGAGCGGCGCCGATGCCGATGAACCTGCTCGCCGTCTCGCGTATTTCGCCGAGCACGAGGTTTTCAGCTTCGGGAATTGAGCTGGCGTGCGCGGCCAGTGCGCGATCGAACGCCACGATCCGGCGTCCGGGCAGGCGCTCGCGCAGATGGTGGAACGTCCGGCCATTGCCGAGGCCGAGCTCGAGCACGGGGCCCTCGATCTTCGCCACTTCCGCGCAGACTTGATCGAGAATGTCGCGCTGTGCGGTCAGCCTGCGGATGAAGCTCTCGAGGCGAGACATATGCGTTTTTGTGTCCTGAACCAGCTCAAGAGATCGGCAATTGCCAGCGAACAGATCGGTTCGCGGGTGGAACCCCCGATCGAGCCTCGCCGCATATAGAGGCCAACGATCAGCACCGCAACAACCGAACAGGCTGCCAACAAGGATCTTACCGGGCGGAGCCGGCGGCCCGGCGCGCCGCGGAACAGCAATGTCACTTGTAGGGGTCTGCGGCGTCGCGCAAGCCGTCGCCGAGGAAGTTGAAGGCCAGGATGACGAGAATGACGGGGAGCATCGGCAAAAGCAGCCATGGATAGAACGCGATCACGCTGACGCTGCGCGCCTCGGTGAGCAGGATGCCCCAACTGGTTATCGGCGCCCTGAGGCCGAGCCCGAGGAAGCTAAGCGCCGTCTCGCCCAGGATCATACCGGGTATGGAGATCGTCGCCGTCGCGATCAGGTGCGACATGAAGCCGGGAATGAGGTGCCGCCGGATGATGCGGCTGCTGCTGGCGCCCATCAATTGCGCGGCCAGAACATAATCCTCCTCGCGCAAGGCCAGAAGCTTCGAGCGCACCGCCCGCGCCAGCCCGGTCCAGTCGAGCAGCCCGAGGATGACCGTGATGCCGAAATAGATCAGGATCGGACTCCAGGTTATCGGCATGATCGCCGCCAGAGCCAGCCATAGCGGGATGCTGGGGATCGATTGCAGAACTTCGATTATCCGTTGAACGATCAGGTCGAAAATGCCGCCGTGATAGCCGGCCAGTCCTCCGATGACTATGCCGAGCAGGAAGCTGAAACTGATGCCGACGAGGCCGATCGTCATTGAAATGCGTGCGCCATAGATGATGCGCGAGAACACATCGCGCCCCAGCCTGTCAGTGCCGGCCAGGAAGAGCTGGCCGTTTTCGGCAGGGCAGACAAAATGCCTGTCACCTTCGAACAGGCCCCAGAACCGGTAACTGTCGCCCTTGCAGAAGAAGCGGATACGCTGAACATCGTCCTGCTTATCGACGTAGTTCCGCTTGAGCGTGTCCATATCCAGCGTCATCCGGCGGCCATAGACGAACGGCCCGACGAACTGGCCGTCGTGGAACAGGTGAACCCGCTGCGGCGGCGAATAGATGTAGTCCATGTTGCGCGTATGGAGATTGTAGGGCGCCAGGAACTCGCAGATCAGTATCCCGAAATAGAGCACCGCCAGGAACAGGCCGGATACAAGGGCAAGCCGGTGCCGTCGGAATTTCCACCACATCAGCCGCAACTGCGACGCCTGAAAGACCTTCGACTGCTCCGGCGTCATCGCCTCGACCGACTGCAGGTCGAAGGGCGCGATGGAAACGTAGTGTTGCAGTGGGGCACCCGGAGCGGGCAGCGGCGTTTGCGTGTTCATTTGGTGCTGCCGCCCTGCAAACGAATTCGTGGATCAAGCAGCGCAAGCGCCAGGTCGGAAATCAGGACGCCGATGACCGTGAGGAAGGCGAGGAACATCAGGAACGACCCTGCCAGATACATGTCCTGGCTTTGCAGCGCCTTGATCAGCATCGGCCCGGTCGTTTCCAGAGACAGCACGATCGCGGTGATTTCGGCGCCGGAGATGATGGCCGGCAGGATAGAGCCGATGTCTGAAATGAAGAAATTGAGCGCCATGCGCAGCGGATATTTGATCAGCGCCTTGAAGGGATGAAGGCCTTTGGCGCGCGCGGTCACGACATATTGCTTGTGAAGCTCATCGAGCAGATTGGCGCGCAGGCGCCGGATCATGCTTGCCGTGCCCCCGGTGCCGATGATCAAGACCGGGATCCAGAGATGGGCGAGGATCGACTTCGCCTTGGCCCAACTCATCGGCTCGCTGAGATATTGCTGGTCCATGAGATGGCCGATGGACGTGCCGAACCAGATGTTGGCGAAATACATCAGGATCAGTGCCAGCATGAAATTCGGGATGGCAAGGCCGAGAAGGCCGAAGAAAGTCAGGCCGTAATCGCCCCAGCTATATTGATGCGTGGCGGAGTAAATGCCGATCGGAAAGGCGATGAGCCAGGTGAAGATGATCGTGACGAAGGACACCAACACGGTCAGCCACATTCGGTCCCCGACGACGTCGCGAACCGGCAGCTCATATTCGAAGGAATAGCCGAAATCGCCGTGCAGCATCCCGCCGACCCAGTAGAAGTAGCGAATGACCGGCGGCTTGTCGAAACCATAGTCCTTCCGCATCATCTCGATGCGATCGGAATCCACCGCTTCGCCCTGAGCCCGAAGCTCGGCGACATAGCTGTCGAAATAGTCGCCTGGGGGAAGTTCGATGATCGTGAACACCAACGCCGATATGATCAGCAGCGTTGGAACCATCACGGCAATGCGCCAGACAATGTATCGAAGCACGCTCAGGACTCTCCAAGCCAGAATGTATCCGGCATGTAGACACCGAAGTAGGAGGTCGGGTCGTAGCCGTAGAGCGCCTTGTCAGGCAGATTGCGCAGCCGCGAGGACGCCAGAATTGGCTGATGCGTTCCGTTCACCGTGCCGATCGAAAACACCTGATCGGTGTAGATCGACAGCATCGAATTCCAGATTTCGGCTCGCTCCGTGGCTTCGGTCGATGCGTTCCAGCGCTTGAGCAAAGCCATCAGCTCGACCACAGGCGGAAGGTCGGGCGCCTCACCCAGCGTGCCATGAGACAAGTAGTGGGCACCCCAGAGCGGCCATTGCAGCTGGTCGTCGATGGTGGGGGCCAGCTGGTAGGGGTTCATGTCGGCGGTCGGCACGCCATTGTCGATGCCCGACCAGATCGACATCATGATCTGGCCGCCAAGCGCGCGGCTGCGGAAGATGTCGCGCTGTGAGGTCCGGATGAAGAGGGCGATGCCGATCTGGCGCCAGTGATCGGTGATGAGTTCGAGCGCGTCGGTTTCCAGCGTGCTTTCGCCGGCCGTTTCCACGATGATCTGCGCCGGGCGTCCATCGGGAAGTATCCGCAGGCCGTCATCGTCACGCGTCTGAAGCCCGGCCTCGTCGAGCAGGGCATTGGCCCGGTCGGGATCATGGGCGATCCAGGCTTTCGCGAATTCCGGCCGGTAGAGCGGGCTCTCCGGCAGGATCGTATCGGCACTCTCCTGCGCCAATCCGTAGAACACGGCCATATTGATCTCGCGCCTGTCGACAGCGAGCGAAAGCGCGCGGCGCACGCGCACGTCACGAAGAAGGCCGCGCCACACCTGGTCGGCACAGTTCAGATTGGGCAGCAACGCCAGCCGCGAGCCCTGTGTGCGTTTCCACAGACGCATCTTCACCGGGTAGCGCTTCTCCGCGTCCTTCAGGAACGCGTAGTCGGCGAAGTCAATTCCCATGCATTGCAGGTCGCTCTCGCCCGCGCCGGTCTTGGCGGAAATGATCGCCGACGAGCTGACATTCATGACAATCCGGTCGACATAGGGCAGTTGCCGGCCATTCTCGTCTATTCGATGAAAGAACGGGTTCCGTTCGAAGACGAACTGCTCGGCCGGCGGCTTGGTTCGGTTCTGCCAGGGATCGAGGGTCGGCAGATCCGGGTTCTCCGGGCGATACTGCCGCGACATGCGGATATGCAGGAGCGTCCATTTCTGGGCCCGGTTCTCCTTCATCAGGCCGGCGAGCCGGAATGGATCCTGGTATTTCTTGTGGAACTGCTTGAGATAGGCAGCCGGCAGAACAAGCGACAGCGGCGAAGCGGCAGCGAGCTTGGGCAGGAAGTCAGGATTCGGCGCATCCCAACTGTAGCGGACCGTCAACGGGTCGACGATCTCGAAGCGTGGCGGCTTGCCGTCCGCCAGCAGCACCGGGGCGAGCCCGCCTTGCGAAAGCTCATCGTTGAGCCAGACATCTTCCCAGCAATAGCGAAAATCCTCCGGCGTCAGCAGGCTGCCGTCAGACCATTTGTGTCCTTCCCGTATCTTGAAAGTGAAGACGCGATCATCCGCCACGTCGAAACTTTCGAGAATATCGGCTTGCAAGTTAAGCTTCTCGTCATAGCCGACCAGGCGAGCGTATCCGTAGATGGTCATCATCCGGATATCTTTCTGGCTGCCGATGATCGTACGCAGCGTGCCGCCATACTGGCCGGGCTGCCGGCCCATCGCAGCGAGATTCAACGCGCGCGGGCGCTTGGGCAGGCGTTCGGCGAGTGCCGGCAGCGACCTGGCCTTCAGCCGTGGCTGAAGAAAATCCGGCTCCAGATCGCCGGCGCGCACCGTGCCCGGCAGAATTGCCGAAGCCATGAGCCCAAGGACTGTGCGCCGGCTGATCAATGGCGTAGCTCGCTGACATCGGCCGAACGTCGGGCCAGCACGAGGTGGCCGCCGCCAAGATCGAGCGGCGACAGCACATTCTCGTCGCCCTCGTCGCGGAATTGCGGTCCCCATGCGCTGGTGTCGGAAGCGCCGCTGAGCTTCAGGGTCCTGAAATCCATCGGCCTGTCGAGATCGGGAAAAGGCACCGCAGCGACCAGTGAGCGCGTGTAAGGGTGGATCGGCTTCCTGAGCAGGATTTCGCGCGGCGCAAGCTCGACAATACGCCCGCCGCACATCACCGCGATGCGGTCTGCCATGTAGTCCACCACCGCGAGGTTGTGGGATATGAACAGGTAGGTCAGGCCCAGTTCCTTCTGCAGGTCCTTCAGAAGGTTCAGGATCTGCGCCTGGACAGAGACGTCGAGCGCCGAAACCGGCTCGTCGCAGATCAGGAGTTCAGGCCCCAGCGCCAAGGCCCGCGCGATGCCGATACGCTGACGCTGCCCGCCGGAGAAACTGTGCGGATAACGCTTGATGAAGCGCGGATCGAGCCCGATCGCCTGCATCAGGCTCTTGACCGTTGCGAGCCGGGACGCGGCATTGCCACGTTGATGGATCTCCAGCGGCTCGCTCAAGATGTTCTCCACCGTCATGCGCGGTGAAAGCGACGAAACCGGATCCTGGAAAACCATCTGGATTTTCGCGCGCAGCAGGCGCAGGGCGTCTCCCTCGCCTCCCAAGACGTCGATTGGGCCATCGCGGCCATTGAAGATCACAGAGCCGCCGCTGGGGGTGACGGCCCGCATGAGGATCTTGCTGACAGTGGTTTTGCCGGAGCCGCTTTCGCCGACCAGACCCAGGCACTCACCCCGCCTGATATCGAAGCTCACGCCGTCTACGGCGCGAATGGAGGTTTGATGATCCCCGCCGAACCATCCGGATTTGCGGATGGTGAAGGTCTTTGTCAGATCCCTGACCGACAGCAGGATGTCGTCCGGCCCCGTGGACGCCGGCGCCGTCTGCTTGCCGAGCAGGTTCCCGACATTCACCGGCACCTCGCGCAGCGCCTTCAGCCTTTCGCCGGGCTTCAGGTCGAAATGCGGTACGGCAGCCATCAGGCCCTTCAGGTAGGGATGGCCCGGCCGGCGGAATATCGCCTCGACAGGTCCCGCTTCCATGATCTCGCCATGGTACATAACCACCACCTCGTCGGCGACATTGGCGACCACGCCAAGGTCGTGCGTGATCAGCAGCATCGCCATGTTCAGCTTGCTCTGAAGCTCGCGCAGCAATTGCAGGATTTGCGCCTGGATGGTGACGTCCAACGCCGTCGTCGGCTCGTCGGCGATCAACAGAGCGGGCCGGCAGACAAGCGCCATGGCGATCATGGCGCGCTGACGCAGTCCTCCCGATAGTTCGAACGGATACATGTCATAGGCGCGCTTGGGATTGGGAAAGCCGACAAGGCTGAGCATTTCCTCGGTCCGCGCCTTGCGCTCCGCCCGAGCCATGGGCGTATGAATCTGCAGGGATTCGCTGACCTGGTTGCCGATCGTGTGCAACGGCGACAGCGATGTCATCGGCTCCTGAAATATCTTGCCGATGCGGCTGCCTCTCAACGCCCGGATTTCAGGTCCGTCGCGCGACATCTGCAGGATATCCTGCGTCGTGCCGGGCTTTTCAGGATCGGAAAACAGGATACGGCCGCGAACATGGGCTGTGTTCGGCAAAATGCCCATCACCGCCTGGCTGAGAACCGATTTTCCGGAACCCGACTCGCCCACAAGCGCGGTAACCTTACCCGGCAGGACGCGAAGGTTTGCGCGCCTGACGGCATGCAACGGCCCGCCGATAATGGCAAAAGAGATGCCAACATCCTCGATCCGCAGCAGGTCAACACCTGAATTCATTCTTAAACCAGCCCCACTCTGGCAACTTCCAGAAAGCGAGACTAGCGTATTGCCAGCCTAGAGCAACTTGGATTCGAAGCGGTCGCCAGCGGCGGCGCCGGCGACCGGACCGCCTGGCAAGGGCGTTCGGGTTGGTTCGTGGCGCTTACTGGAGCTTGCTCGGGTCGCCCGCCGACAGCCGGGCGGCATCGCGATGCAGCAGCATGACCTGCTCGGCCTCCGATTTTCGATCGTGAATCGTCTCCATCGCACCGTCTTCATCGAGCGTGAGCGCACCCGACAGATCGGGTGAAAGCACCGTCAGCTTCTGCTTGATGCCGGTCAGCTCCTCATGGCCCAGCGTCAGCCAGCTGTTTGCGCCGCAATAGCTGGCGAAGTCCTTGCTGGCGAGAACGCTGTGCGGATATTTCTTGGTCAGGATCTGGAGGCGCTGGACCTCGTTTACAGCCGAGCCGAAGACAGAGAATGTGAGCCGGTCGGTAAGCCCGACATTGCCGAACATCACATTGCCGACATGCAGGCCGATGCCAAATTTTATGTCGGACAACCCCTGCTGCTTTCGGCGCAGATTGAGATCCATGACCCGCGCGCTAGCCTGGTGCGCTGCCGCAAGAGCAGCCTGGCAGGCGATCTCGGACTGCGAGCGGTGCCTTTCGCAGGGGTACACGGCAATAAACCCGTCCCCGATAAAACTCATGATCTGCCCGCCTTTGCGATTGAAAGGTGCGGCAACGGCGTCAAAAAACTGGTTCAGCGTATCGATATAGATTTCGCGGCCCGAGGTTGCGGCAAGCCTTGTCGACCCGCGCATGTCGCCCATGACCAGTGCGGCCCGGATCGTATCGCCCTCGCCGCGCCTGATCTGACCGTCAAGCACGCGCCTGCCAGCGTCGCCGCCGAGATAGGTGGTCATCATGTTGTCGGCGAGCTTGGTGAGCACCGCCATCTTGGTTGCGATCGCGAGATGGCTCTGGATGCGAAGTAACGCTGAAATCATGCTGTCGCTGAAGCCTGCAGTGCCGTCGGTGGACCACGACCCGATCATGCCCTGACTGGTGTCGTCGCTGAAGGGATGGACGAAAGCCATGTAGTCGGTGACGCCCATAAGCGCGAGTTCACCGAAAATCGGAAACTCCGGCGGCAATGACGGGTCGATCCGGCGACGCAGATGGTCGAGCTTGTTGCTGAGCAGATGGTAGTACGGGCTGGTCAGGAATCTGTCGGACGGCTCGCCGGGCTCAACGCGGAAGCCTTCCACTTCCATGCCCTGGCCGCGAACCCAGGTGAAGCCAAGCGCATCATAAAGCGGATGCAGCATCGAAAAGCTCAGATGCACCCGCTTCAGCGGCAGGCCGGCAGCAGCCAGCCGCTCGCAAAAGCCTTTTACCAATGTTTCCAGGTCGCTGCCCGCCAGCGCCGATTGGTTCAGCCAATCGGCAACCTTATCCATGAGAATGGTGGAAATTTCTGCCTGCGCTGTGCTCATGCTATCTCGCAACCCGTCGAAGACGGAGCCCTTGTCGTTTGATCCGCCATAAAACAGTCCGCCAACGACCCCAAGGATAATCCCCCGAAGTCAACGAGACCTGCTTCGGCGGCAAAAGCGGCGAAGAATTTCCCTGATGACTGTCCTTGCGGCAGCAGACGTAACTGCATCTATGTTCTGGGCGTTATGTGGCGAAGCTGCCTTCGGAGTGCAACCACGATCCTGACATCGGGCAGAAAATTCGCCGGCTTGGACGCTGTCAGGCCTTCATCACTTTCTCGCGGGCCAGCCCGAGGCGGCCAAAAACATTGCGTGTGTCGACGATCAGAAGGGCGTGATCAGCGATCGTCCGATAGTCGATCGCGTCGTGGTCGGTTGCAACGACGACAGCATCGAAATCCTTCAAGGCCGCCTCGGTCAATTCGACCGAGCGGCGCCCCTTGATCGCCATATGCTCCCGCGTGGCCGGAATCTCGGTGACATGCGGGTCGTGGAATTCCGCCTTGCCGCCCCGTTCCTCAATAAGCTCAATGAGCCGCAGCGAGGGGCTTTCGCGGATGTCGGGCACATTCTTCTTGTAGGCCAGCCCGATGATGAGAATGCGCGAGCGGCTGAGCGCCTTGCCGCAGCGCCGGTCCAGCGCCTTCGCCAGTTCATCGACCACGCGGTGCGGCATGGCCGTGTTGATCTCTGCCGCCAGCTCGATGAAGCGGGTCGGCAGTTCGTATTCGCGCGCCTTCCACGTCAGGTAGAAGGGATCGATCGGAACGCAGTGCCCGCCAAGTCCGGGGCCAGGATAGAAGGGCATGTATCCGAAGGGCTTGCTCTTTGCCGCCTCGATCACCTCCCAGATATCGATGCCCATCGCGTCGAACACGACCTTCAACTCGTTGACGAGCGCTATGTTGACCGATCGGAAGATGTTTTCCGTCAGCTTGACCGCCTCGGCCGTCGCGGTGGTGGAGACCGGAACGACGGTCTTGACCACGCCCTGGTAGAAAGCCTGCACGAGCCTCGCCGCTTCCATGCCATCGCCTGCCACGACCTTGGGGATCGTCGCGACTTCAAAGCTGCGGTTGCCGGGATCCTCGCGCTCGGGCGAGAAGCCGAGGAAGAAGTCTATCTTCGACTGCAAGCCGGTTTCTTCCAGTATCGGCTTGATCACGTCGTCAGTGGTGCCGGGATAGGTGGTCGATTCCAGCACGATCAGGTGGCCGACACGCAGATGCTTCGCAATGGTGCTTGCGGTGTTCCTGACAAAGGAGAGATCCGGCTCACGGTGTTTCGTCAACGGTGTCGGAACGCAGATGATGATGACATCGCAGACGGCCAGTTCGGCAAAATCCGCAGTGGCGCGGAACCGTCCGCCCGCCACCTGGTCGGCAAGGGCAGTCGACGTCACTGCCTCGATGTAGGATTGGCCGTTGTTCAGGCTCTCGACCTTCTGGGCTTCGATATCGAAGCCGAAAACCGGAAAGCCGGCGCGTGCGATCGCAACCGCCAGCGGCAACCCGACATAGCCCAGTCCGATCACGCCGACTTGCGCGGCGCGGGTCGAAATCCGGTCTAGAAGACGGTCATATATCGATCGCGAGGCGTCCAAAAATCTGTTTCCCGTCAATTCGGACAGGCGGTCCGTTCCCGTGGCGAGGCTCACTAGGAACCACGGCCGAGGCATATTGCCCAGGATCGATTTCCGCAACCCCGTCATCAAACCGGCACCTTCGCCTTTAGGCTGGCGGCAGCCTTCGCATAGCCGCCGGCCGCGCCATCGATGAAATGAAGGTGATCGCGCTGCAGCGGCGAGGCGACGAGGCATGTCATCAAGGCCGACTTCTGGCGGTGCAGGCCATAGT